>CANIMS010000211.1 GCA_947468785.1 Betaproteobacteria bacterium | reverse complement strand
GCTTTAGGGTGCTTAAGATATGGCGTTTTAGGGCTTTTTTCATGTAATGTGGTTTCGGGGAATCTCTGCTTCTGTCAGAAACTCTTTATCTGATACCGAAAATGGTCAATAGGCCCCAATTATATTGGGTTTATGGGCCCATATTCCGTAAATATAGGCATCTGGCTAGCCTTACAAGCCCAAATTAGCTCTTAGGGGACTAAGCTTAAAAATAGATACTCAAAGAAAATGATCAGGTGGACCACGCCTTGAAGGACTGTTGTCCTACCAATGGCTAAGGTCAGTGCTCCGATGAAGAAGGAGAGGTACATCAAAATCATATTGAGCGAGCTAATTCCCAGGCTTAATGGCAGATCAAAAATAATCGAGATGGCAGCCACGGCTGGAATGGTTAATCCGATGCTCGCTAGAGCAGACCCTAGGGCTAAGTTCAGGCTACTTTGTAAACGATTGGCGCGGGAAGCGCGCACAGCGGCAAAGCTCTCAGGCAACAGCACTAATAATGCAATGGCAATACCGACAATCGTTTTAGGCGCTCCGGCTGCTTTGACTCCAGCTTCAATGGCAGGGCTCAGTGCCTTAGCCAATCCAACAACAGCCACTAATGTCACCAGAAGAAGCACAGCGCTGACCAGCGTTTTTAAATTACTCGGTTTAGCAGCGTGAACGGTGTTATCAGTTTTATCTTTCTTCGATTTTGGAAGATAGTAATCGCGATGGGTTACCGTTTGAAAAAATAAGAAAGCACCATACAAAACAAATGAGGCGATTCCAGCAAAAGCTAGTTGACTCTCGCTAAAGGTAGGGCCAGGAGTGCTGACTGTCACCATGGGCATCACCAAAATGAATGTTGCTAATGCCGTGAGTACTGCCAACGCAGAATTAGTACCCTCATTGCGAAACGACATTTCATGATGCGTGAGGCCTCCTACAAAAATGCAGAGGCCGATAACACCATTCATGATGATCATGACGGTTGCAAAGATGGCATCACGCGCAATAAATTCTGAACCCTCATTGCCGGCTAACATCATCGAAACAATCAGCGCTACTTCAATAATAGTGATGCTAAGCGCTAGCACTAGAGTGCCAAAAGGCTCACCGATCTTATGGGCAATCACCTCAGCATGATGCACGGCGGCGAGTACCGCTCCAATTAAGGTGGCACTTAATAAAACGATGACCCAAGTTTGATTTAGTAGGTTTGCCATGGGGGCTAAAGCAGCTTAGAAAGTGAATAAAGGGTAAGCTTATAGTAATTTATAAGTAAAGACGAAATTTATATGAAAGCAATTATTTTATTTGGGCACGGAGCAAGAGATAGCCGTTGGCGTGAGCCTTTTGATCGCTTGGTCAAACTATGGCAAGAGCAGCACCCAAATACCCCAGTAGAGCTGGCCTTTTTAGAAATGATGCAGCCCTCATTGGAAGAGGCAGTCAGTTCTTTAAGTGTCAAAGGGGTAACTCAAATTACGGTAGTGCCAGTCTTTTTTGGGCAGGGCGGTCACTTACGTAATGACTTTCCAGTTCTATTAGAGGCATGCCAAAAGCAATACCCCAACATCACACTAAGCGCGACGCCTGCTGTGGGTGAAGACCTGGCTGTCTTGCAAGCGATTGTTGATTTCGGGGCTCGCGCAATTTAGCATTGCTTATCAACCCTTTTGATGTAATGGTATACTTTACATTGTAATGTAATCAATTACAATGAGCCATGGGGGATAAATGATTCAATCTTTTAATCATCGTGGCTTAGAGCTCTTTTTTTCAAAAGGAAGTTACAAGGCAATTCCAGCACAATATGCAGCGCGTTTAGAGCGACTATTGGATCGTTTAGAGGCCTCTGATGAGCCTAAAGACATGGATTTACCGGGGTACCGCTTTCATGAATTGAAGGGTAAGAGAAAAAATTATTTTGCTGTGTATGTATCTGGTAATTGGCGATTAACCTTCAAGTTTGAAGGGAAGCATGCAACCAATGTTGATTTAGAGGATTATCACTAATGAAGAAATTAGTCAAAAGCTTGAGAAATATTAATCGCAAGCCAACACATCCGGGTGCAATTTTGCGTGAGGATGTTCTGCCTGAACTAGGGATCACTCAAGCTGTTTTTGCAAATCATCTGGGGGTAAGTCGTCTGACTGTATCCGACTTATTGCATGAGAAAAGAGGGGTAAGTGCTGAGATGGCAGTGAGACTTGCAAGGGTAGTCGGAGGAACACCTGAGAGTTGGTTACACATGCAAGAGGCGCTGGATCTCTGGGAGGTTGAGCAAAAGTTTAGGAAGCATCCTGAAAGTGCTCCAACGCCATTGCCAACATTGGCTCTAGCTGCTTAAGTAGGGGTAAATTAAGCAGCTCTGGTATTGGGTTCAACTTTACTTTGATGATGGCCAATGCTGACCGTTCTCAAAGCTTCACCAATCATGATGAGCGCTGGTGAGCTACGATCAAACCATTGATCTGCTTTGCCTGCAGCGAGTTCAGAAAGAGTACTGCCCCATTGACGCTCACGTGGCGTACTCACTGCTTCTAATATTTGCACAGGAGTGTTGATCCCATGATTAGGACTTTGCTCAATCAATTGTTGTGCAATTCGTGATGCATCTTTGCGACCCATGTAATACACCAAAGTATCAGCTGATGGATTGGCAAGTGGTTCGCCATGGCCAGGGTTTTCTGTTGCTTGAGCTAGCGTTACAAAGGCAACACTACGCGAGACGCCACGTAGGGTGAGTGATTGCCCAATGCTAGCGGCTCCAGCGAGGGCCGCAGTAATACCAGGAACTACTTCAACTTCAATTCCGGTATCTTTGAGTGATCTCAACTCTTCATCAGCACGACCAAACAACATCGGATCCCCACCCTTGAGCCGAACAATCGTTTGATATTTGTGAGCAGCATCAACTAAGCGTTTGTTAATAAAGTGTTGCGCAGAAGATAATTTTCCGCAGCGTTTACCTACTGGTACTAAAGTAGCTTGTGGGCACAGTGCCAGCATCTCTGGTTCAACTAAAGCGTCATGGAAAACAATATCTGCCTTAGCTAGCAACTTTGCGCCACGAACGGTGATGAGATCAGTAGCGCCAGGGCCAGCACCGACTAAATAGACTTTACCGAGAGCATTGTTGTGCTTCATCTCTTTAAGCCTCTAAAAGCGAGCGTTTGCCGCGCCAACTATTTTGAGTGGTGACGGTATACAAATTAAATTGATTTAAGCCAAACTCCAAGTTTTGATCTGGGCGCAGCTCAAAGCTATCAAAGCCTACCCGTGCACCTTGGAGCAGCTGATCAATTAAGACATCACCAATTGCTCTAATTTCGCCTTGCCAGCCAAGGCGATCACGTAATAAAGCGGCAGTACTAAAACTTCTACCATCTCTAAAGATCGGAAAGTGAGCAGCAACCAAAGGCCAGAGCCCTTTGCCCGCTTTAATAATCTCGGCATGCTTGAGAATATCGTCGTCGGCAGCAAACCAAACCCCGATTTCACCATTATTAGCGCGCTTGAAGATGTCAGGATTTTTGTGATGAGTGATCCACCAATGGAACGGTACTAAAACTTTTTGAGCTCCCTGTTCAAGATCTGAAATACCCCCTTCATCCTGCTCGCCATTCCAAATCTGCCATTCATTTTGAATGATCGAGGGCTCACCTTCTTTTGGAAAGTAAATAAGCTTTGGGTTCAATTGAATTTGTGCTGAAGTAGTCATTAAGCGGGCACTCCTTCCGCATCTTGCTTCT
>CANIMS010000210.1 GCA_947468785.1 Betaproteobacteria bacterium | reverse complement strand
TGGGACAATGACGCCTTTCTAGATCAAGAGCATGCTAGAACAGCGATGGGTGCATTCATCCAAATAGCTCAACAAGAAAATGTTGAAATCATTACCCCCGTCTGCGCCTTTTCAAATCCAAGTGGGACAGTAGATGGAAAGGCGTATGAGCGTATTTGCAATAGCATCGTAGAAGCAGTCAAACAGGGTTGCGATGCCGTTTTACTGGATCTCCACGGCGCCATGGTTTCAGAGTTCGCAGTGGACGGTGAAGGTGAGCTCTTAAAACGTATTCGATCGATTGCGCCGAATATTCCCATTGCAGTAGCGCTCGATCTACACGCCAATGTCACTCCTGCGATGGTTGAGAACTGTGATGTTATGGTGAGTTTCAAAACCTACCCTCATATTGATATGTATGAAACCGGCTTGCACGCTGGTGAGTTGTTACGAGATATGCTTCAAGGAAAGATAAAGCCCTCAATGGCTTACCGTCAAATTCCCTTGCTATCGCATACCCTTAGAAGTAATACTAATGAGGGCGCCATGAAAGCTGCTGTGCAAGCAGCTATCGCAATGGAAAAACAGCCAGGCGTTTTAGGTATCTCTATTTTGGCTGGCTTTAGCCTTGCTGACTTTCATGATGCGGGTATGTCAGTGATTGTGATTGCAGATCAAAATCATCCTGACTCGGCTGATATCGAAAATCAACTTGCTGATGAACTTCAAACGATGATTTTGTCTCAAGCAGATGGATTTATCTATGAAAGCATTCCAATTGCACAAGCACTCAATACTGCCCGTGAACTGACGCAGTCAGCAACACCAGGGCCAGTTTTACTATTGGATCACAGCGATAATGTGATGTCTGGTGGGCCTTGTGATACGACCGATATTTTGGAAGCAGCCCTCCAATTCGGATTAAGCAATATTGCAGCTGGGCCCTTCGCTGATCCTCAAACCGTGCAAAAGCTCATTCAAGTCGGACTCAATCAGCCCGTAGATATTGAACTTGGAAATAAATCTGGCTGGACTTATCGTGGCGTGCGCAAGCAAGCCTTAAAACTTAGGGGTGTAGTCAAAGCGATTAGTAATGGTCAGATTAAAGTCACTGGACCCATATTTAATGGCTCAATTCTCAATATGGGTCCAAGTGTTCTATTTGAAACCAATGAGGCTCAAATTGTGATCAGCTCTGAACGGGTTGAACCCTATGATATTGCCGTTATGACTAGCCTTGGAATTGAACTGGAATCAAAAACCTATGTACTACTCAAGTCGAGAATGTACTGCCGCCCTGTTTTCTTCCCATTGAGCAAAGGCTTTGTAGAGTGCGACTCTGATCAAGGCGGGCCCACCAGCTCAAACTATGATTGGTTTGATATTCAGCACATTAGACGTCCGATTTATCCACTAGACCTGAAAAATCTAGCCTAATAGATTCAGTATTAGATATGCTATCTATTTTTAGCCTCAACGAATTTATTGCTCTGACTTTTTTTTGTGCAGCCATGACCTTCTCTCCTGGCCCCAATACGATGCTCACCACTGCCATCGCGACGAACGAGGGATTACGACGCACACTCCCCTTTGCCTGTGCTGTGCCATTTGGATGGCTTTTAATCATGCTGGCCTGTGGCTTTGGTATCGGTACTTTAGTCGCTCAAATCCCCAGCATTCGTCTTGGAATCAAAATCTTGGGTTGCGCCTATTTAATTTGGTTAGCTCTAAAGCTTTGTAAAAGTAAGCAGCTGCATGAAGTCAATCCTGCCAGGCTACAAATGGGCTTCATCAAAGGCGTATTCATTCAATTTCTGAATATCAAAGTTTGGCTCTTGGCAATTACCATCATGGGCTCTTGGATTATTTATGCTGAAGGTCAGCCGAGCACCAACCCAGACGAACGCCTAATGTTGGCTTGTGCGGTAGTCATGTTCTTTGCGTTTATCAGCAATATGAGCTACGCCCTAGCTGGAGCTCTATTTAAGACTTGGCTAGGGACAGGAAAACGTCTTGTTGTGTTTAATTACTTCTTAGCCGCGCTATTGATCGCTACCGCTATTTGGACTTTAAGTATTTAATTTAAAGTGGCAAGCAACAAAATGCCCAGGCGTAGTCTCTTCTAATTTAGGCTCTTCTACCTTGCAACGCTCTTGAGCATAAATGCAACGGGTATGGAAATGGCAGCCGCTGGGGCGATTGATAGGGCTTGGAACATCACCACCCAGCACAATTTGCTTACGTTGATGCTTAGGATCGGGAATAGGAACTGCAGAGAGCAAGGCTTCTGTATAAGGATGCGATGGGCGATTAAAGAGCTCTGCTGTTTCAGCTAACTCAACAATACGCCCTAAATACATCACTGCAATGCGATGGCTAATATGCTTTACAACGGCCAAATCATGAGCAATAAATAGATAGGAAACGCCAAATTCTTTTTGTAAATCGCCCAGAAGATTAATCACTTGAGCCTGAACCGATACATCCAGTGCAGATACGGGCTCATCACACATGATGAGCTTAGGCTTGACTGATAGCGCTCTCGCTATCCCCAAACGTTGCCGCTGTCCACCTGAAAACTCATGCGGATAACGCAACATCTGATCGGGGCGTAAGCCGACCAAGGCAAAAAGTTCACGTACTCTCTCACGTCCCTCTGCTTGAGACAGTTTCTCAAAGTTTCTCAAGGGCTCAGAAACAATATCTGCCGCTCTCATACGCGGATTTAAAGAAGAATACGGATCCTGAAAAACTGCCTGAATCTCTTTTCGATACGGCCGAATCTGTGCTCTGGTGAGTTGATCAATGCGTTCACCTCGCCAGTAGATCTCTCCAGCGCTAGGATCCATTAAGCGCAAAATCGTGCGCCCAACAGTGGATTTACCGCAACCACTCTCACCTACTAATCCAAGAGTTTCACCTTCATATATCGAAAAACTCACACCATCAACAGCATGAACATATCCCGCAATACGACTGAGGATCCCCTTGCGTATTGGGTAGTGTTTACATAAATTTTTGAGCTCTAAGAGCTTAGTTTTGCTCATGCACTCGCCCCATGAAGTACTGGATTCCAGCAAGCAACCCAATGCTTATTGCCATGATCTGTGAGAACTGGGGACTCCTGTGTGCAGCGCTCAGTCGCAGATGAGCAACGTGGTGCAAAAGCACAACCTACAATCTCGGTTCGCATTGAAGGAACCATTCCCGGAATTTCTACTAAGCGTTTGGATGCAGCATCATCTAAACGTGGCATTGAATTTAAAAGGCCCAAGGTGTATGGGTGCATTGGCTTTTCAAACAAATCAAACACGTTGGCTTCTTCAACTTTGCGACCGGCATACATCACCACTACACGCTGCGCCATTTCGGCAACAACACCAAGGTCGTGGGTGATCAAAATAATCGCTGCCCTAGTACGATCTCTGAGTTCGCGCATTAAATTCAGAATTTGTGCCTGAATCGTTACATCTAAAGCAGTTGTAGGCTCGTCGGCAATCAGGATTTCTGGATCACAAGCTAGAGCCATTGCAATCATGATACGTTGACGCATACCACCCGACAGTTGATGAGGATATTCATCAATCCGACTTTCTGGCTCAGGAATATTGACCATCTTGAGTAATTCAAGAATTCGGATTCGAGCCTCTTCCTTGGTGCAATGACGATGCAACTCGAGAACTTCTCCTATTTGCCTACCTATGGTGAGCACTGGATTGAGAGAAGTCATTGGCTCTTGGAAGATCATGGAGATCTTGTCGCCACGGATAT
>CANIMS010000209.1 GCA_947468785.1 Betaproteobacteria bacterium | reverse complement strand
TTTGGGTTAGGCTTTAATCATCCATAATCAAGTGTCAGAAACGATAAACTAGCTAAATATGCCAATCTTTCATGCTGAAGATCTAAAAAATAAAATTGCTCAAATAATTAGAGCTACTGGTAGTTCTGAAATCGAGGCCTTGCGAGTTTGCACCAACTTGGTTCAAGCTAATTTAAAGGGGCATGATTCTCACGGTGCGGGAATGATCCCGCGTTACATCGAATCATTTCAAGAAGGATCTTTACAGCCCAATCAAAGCATTAAGGTTATAAACGACCTGGGTAGCATGTTAGTGCTTGATGGGTGCGCAGGCTTTGGGCAAATTGTCGGTGAAGAAGCAATCGCGATGGGGATTTCCAGGGCAAAAAAATCAGGCAGTTGTATTGTGTCCTTATCGCGTGCTCACCACTTGGGTCGTATTGGGCATTTCGCTGAAATGGCAGCAGCAGAGGGCTTAGTTTCAATTCACTTAGTGAATGTTATTTCTGCTCCAGTTGTGGCCGTTTGGGGCGGCAGCATAGGTAGACATGGCACCAATCCATTTTGTATTGGCGTGCCGATTACTAATCGCGATCCATTTATCTTAGATTTTGCTACTAGCCGCTCTGCGCAGGGCAAAATGCGTGTAGCCCATAATGAAGGTAAACAAGTTAGCCCTGGGTATTTAATAGATCAACAGGGCTTGCCTACCACCGATCCAAGCGTTGTTGTAAAACCAGATGCTGCTGGTAATTTAGGAGCATTAATGCCTTTCGGAGAACATAAAGGTTCGGGCTTGGCCATAGCCTGTGAATTACTGGGGGGCGCATTAACTGGGAGCGGAACTTGGAAGCCGCCAAAAATAAAAAAACGTGCCGTTTGGAATGGGATGTTATCGATTTTGATCAACCCCGTCAGCATGGGTTCAAAAGAGCAATTTGAATTAGAGACAAATTCATTTATTGATTGGGTATATCAAAGCCCAGCCAGCGAGGCTGGTGTTCCAGTGATGTTGGCTGGCGATCCTGAACGAAAAATGATGGCACAACGCTTGGCAGATGGCTTTGAAATTGATGATAAAACTTGGCAAGATATTTGTGAGGCAGGGAAAAAAGTTGGGGTTAACTTAAACTAAGATTCATTTTTAATTTGTCAGTTAAACCGATAAATTAGACATTTGACCGCCAGTGCGCGCCATGGCGGGCCCAATGTATTCCACTCAATAGCAAGTCTCTGTTTGCAGATTTTGCTGAAAAACTGATTTTTTGGTAGTCTGACATTTTAATAGGGCGATTAAGTATACTTTTTAGTGCTTTTATAAGGCTAGCAATTAATCAATAATTCATTTAACGCGTTTCTTTTTATGGAAATAATATGAAGCATTTCAAAGTATGGTTCACCATTTTTAGTGCATCTTTAGCTCTAAACTCATTTGCTCAAACATATGTCGATGGCGGCGACGATAAATATAAGCCTCGAGTTGGCCAGGAAGGTAAAGATGTAGTCTGGGTACCTACTAGTAATGAGCTACTTGCCCTGATGCTAAAGACTGCCAAAGTAACCCCCAATGATTTAGTGTATGACCTTGGTTCAGGAGACGGCAGAATCGCTATTGCGGCCGCGAAGGACTTTGGTGCACGCTCTGTCGGTATTGAATACAACCCAGAAATGGCGAAACTCGCCCAACGTAATGCAGATCGTTCTGGTGTTAGTGATCGAGTGAAGATAATTAATGGCGATATCTTTAAAGAAGATTTTAGTAAGGCTACTGTTGTCACGATGTATTTATTGCCCGATCTGAATATGGCATTACGTCCCACTATTTTGAAGATGAAGCCTGGTACACGAGTAGCATCACATGCATTTAATATGGGGGATTGGGAGGCAGATATAGAAATTGATGCCTCTGCTAGAGCCTACTATTGGGTTGTTCCTGCCAAAGTGGATGGAGAGTGGTTGATCACAGGATTGGAACCAAATAAGACTGTTTTAAAGCTCTCGCAGCATTATCAAAAAATAGGTGGCACACTTCAAATTGGTAATGAATCGCAACCCATACTGAATCCCAAATTAGAGGGGGCAACCTTAAGTTTCACATATCTCAATCGTGATAAGAGCCCGCATTCTGTGATCATGTCTGTCAATAACAATGAGATCAAGGGCCTCTATAAAAGTAGGGCGTATAACGATAATGCCATTGTTGGTAAACGCCTTTAAAACCTAGCTCTCAGTATTGGGGTCGATAGAGGAGGCCCCAGACTTCCCAAGACCTAGCACCCTGTTAAGCTCTATTTGGCAAGCGTTCAAACTAGAATGCATCTAAAACTAGCAAATTCTTGCTATGCCAGGGAGAATGATTAACAATGGCCAATCATCTTGGATAAGAGTGTAGTTTGTTGATGATCTAAGGATAGTGCTTGCTGTATATAACCTTGTAATTTAAATGGAATTCAAAATGAAAAAAATTAGTTTATATGCAGCAATTATTAGCTCTGTTTGCATTATTGCTGCTTGTAGTAATACACCAAAATTAGCAGCCGAGGCGATGCCAAGATCAGGATTCCTGCCCAATTATTCCCTTTTAGTTCCGACTTACACAACACAATCTGACACTAGAATTTGGCGCTATCGGAAGGATGGTATTAATCCTGCGACCTATACGGCCGTCATTTTAGATCCCATTTATTTAAATCAGAGCGCTACAAAAGAAGTGAGTGCAGAATCAATCGCTAAAGCAAGAGCGGCACTACAGGCTTCAATGATTGAAGCAGTCAATGCACGTGGCAATATCAAAATTGTGACTCAACCTGGTCCAGGAGTTGTGAGAGTCTCCGCAGGAATTACCGGTGCTGAAAGCTCTAATGATTATTTGAAACCCTGGAACTTCACTCCAATCGGATTGGCTACCAATGCAGCAGCTTTTGCCGGAGGTGTAAATTCAAAGACTCCTGCGCTGGTAGTTGAAAATAAAATTACGGACAGTAGAAGCAATGAAATTCTTGGTATGGGCCTGGTGACTGTTCAAGGGGAATCCTTTAGGACAGCCTCTGGATCAGTAGATTCTTTTATTGCCATGTCCCAAAAAGCAGTCCGTGCGGCCTTAGAAACTTCTGCCAACCCCTCTCCAACATCATCTAAGTAGAACGCATGCCTTCTTCGGCTAAGAGCCTTCTTTATATTGCGATTGCATTATCAGTCAGTACATCAGTCATCGCTGATAATTCAATTCGCAGTAAAGAGATTGCTGACCGTTTTACTAGTTGTGACAAAAATCATGACGGCAGGCTGACGAGGGATGAGGCAAAGGGCTGTATGCCCAGGATTTTTGATCACTTTAGCTACATTGATACTGACAATAGGGGTTATGTCACCCTTGCTCAAATTCAAGCAATGGCATCAAAGTAATACTTTTTTGGAATGAATGATGGCAGTTGCAATTTCTGGATTTGAGCATAAGAAGGTAGTCGTCCCATCGGATGATGGCCCCATTGAAATTGCTTGCCAATTTGGCGGCTTTGGACCGCCATTGCTTTTACTCCATGGCTTTCCCCAGACAAAAGCTATTTGGCAACAGGTAGCGCCAGCTTTAGCAAATCAATTTACTGTGGTTATGGCAGATCTTCGGGGCTATGGAGAATCCTCTAAACCTCATGGAAAATCTGATCATTCAAGTTATTCAAAGAGATCTATGGCGGCAGATCAGCATGCTTTGATGAAAGCGCTTGGGCATCATCAGTTTTTTCTATTGGGCCATGATCGCGGTGGGAGAGTTTCACA
>CANIMS010000208.1 GCA_947468785.1 Betaproteobacteria bacterium | reverse complement strand
GGATCGAACTTATCGCCCACTGCAGGATTAATTTCGGTCATGCGACCTTTATCAAAAGCAGAAAGAAGTTGCTTGAGTGTGATCTCTAAGCCTTCCTTAAACGCCTTTGCATCGCCCGCATCGGTACTTAAGGCTGCGTACAAACTATCAGTAACGGGTACAAGATGCTCCGCAAAACTTTCAATGGCAAACTTGTGTGCTTTAGCGATGTCCTCAACAGCACGGCGGCGAATATTTTCACCCTCGGCCTTAGCGCGCAAGAAGTTATCTTGCATATCAGCAAGCTTTTGATTGAGCTCGGCAATTTCTTGCTCAGGTGTCAAAGGTACAGCAGGTTCTGCTGACGCTTCAGGAGCTGCATCAGCGGCAGTATTGTCCTGCTCTGGATTGGGATTTTGATTTTCTTGTGTCATGGATGCTATTTCGCTTTTAAGAATGAATGACTACTGTCTGCCATATGGGGTTGAAAGTTTCGATTTCAAGTATTGGCAGCCTCGACTAATTCTGCCCTCTTATTTCGGGCAGCAAGATCTGCTTCAGACTCTGTACCCAATGACCACCCCGATAAATGTTGGTGAGCGATATCACTTAATGCCTCAATCCATTTTGGATTGCTATTCAAGCAGGGAATATAACGATAATCCTTGCCCCCATGCTCCAAAAAGGTCTCTCTAGCTTCCATCGCTATCTCTTCAAGAGTCTCTAAGCAATCAGCCGGAAATCCTGGGCAAAAAATATCAATACGCTGACATCCTTCTTTTGCCAATTTTTCAATAGTCAGTGCTGTGTATGGCTTTAACCATTCTGCTTTTCCAAAGCGCGATTGAAAGGTAACGATGTAATCACTCTTGTCTAATCCCAGTGCCTCACCAAGTAAACGTCCTGTTTTTAAACACTCACAATGATAGGGATCTCCATTCATCAGATTGCGCTTAGGCAAACCATGAAAAGACATTACGAATCGATCGCCCGCAGCAAAGTTAGGGCGCCCATCTTTATCCCAAGCATTGCTGACTTGATCGCGCAAGGCGTTAATGTATGCAGGATTATCGTGATAGTGCTTCACTAAGCGCAATTCAGGCTGGTCACGCCAAGTACCTAATACCCTGAACACTTCATCAAAACTCGAGGCTGTGGTGGTGGCTGAATACTGTGGGTATAAAGGTAACAGCAATAAACGCTCCATACCTTGTTCCTTAAGGCTCTTCAGCACATCCTGAGTAGACGGCTGTCCATAGCGCATAGCAATATCAACCAAGACAGTATGCCCTTGACTCGCAAATTTCTCGCTTAACTCTTTTGCTTGCAGGCGCGAGTAATGCATTAAAGGCGAACCTAATTTTGGCAACCAAATAGAAGCATATTTTTTTGCTGATGATGGACTACGAATCGGCAAAATAATCCCGTTCAAAATAAACCACCAGATAAAGCGGGGAATTTCTACTACACGAGGATCGGATAAGAATTCTTTGAGATAGGATCTCACTGCTTTAGAAGTAGGCGCAGATGGCGTACCTAAATTCAGCAATAACACTGCAGTCTTCGAGGCTCTTAAATGAGGGTTTTGATTCACAGTTGGTGTCTTTATCAATATTTTTAAAAATGTTTAAGAGCTAAGAGCACCTGATAATAATTTAGAAGTAATGTCCACAATTGGAATGACACGGTCGTAAGCCATTCGAGTCGGCCCAATTACACCTAGAGTACCAACTATTTGGCCATCTACACTGTATGGCGCACTAATAACGGCTAAATCCTCATAAGGCAGAAGGTCACTCTCTCCACCAATAAAGATCTGAATGCCGTCCGCATGACTAGAAACGTCTAACAATTGCATTAAAACCGACTTTTGCTCCAACATATCAAACATCTTGCGTAGCTTATCGAGATTAGAGCTTAAGTCTCCGACATTGAGCAGGCGGCGCTCACCAGAGAGAACAACCTCGCCACGACCTAGATCGTAATCAGCTACTCCAGTTTGTAAGGCCAAGGCCATCAAACCGGAAATATCCGTACGCAAATTATCTAAGTCCGCCTTAAGGTGAGAGCGCACTTGATCAAAACTTTTTCCTGCAAACTGAGCATTGATGTAATTGCCTGCCTCGATTAATTGACTAGGCGTGTAATCTTGAGTGGTCGGCAAGATTCGGTTTTGAACATCACCCTCAGGGGTCACCATAATGAGCAAGATCTTACCTTCGCCCAAACGCAAAAATTCAATATGCTTAAAGACTTGGGCGCGTTTAGGAGTCATGACTACGCCAGCGAAATGAGTCAGATTGGACAGTATCTGAGCAGCAGAATTTAAAACTCTTTGTGGTGAGTCAGGTAAAAGTCCCTTTTCAACTTCACGAGCAGCCATTTCCTCAAGGGGTCGAATGGTAACCATCGTATCCACAAACAGGCGATACCCTCTAGGAGTAGGAATGCGGCCCGCAGAAGTATGGGGGCTTGTGACTAAGCCCATTTCCTCCAAGTCAGCCATGACGTTGCGAATGGTGGCAGCCGATAGGTCCAAGCCCGAGAATCTCGAAAGCGTCCTAGATCCAATAGGCTGGCCCTCCTCGATATAACGCTCGATGAGGGTTTTTAGTAAAGCGCGGGAACGTTCATCCATGGTGGAAGGGATTTTATGCCTATGGTTTAATCGTTATATGTTAAGCCCATCCCCAAATTCCACCAATAAGGCCTTTAGCCGGGTCGCGCTTGTCGGTAAATTCCAGGCCGATGGGATTGAGGAACACCTAAAAGACCTAGCCAAGCTGGTTTCGGGCCTAGGCTGCGAGGTCTTTTTAGAGGCTGCAACCGCCAAACATCTAGGTTTAACCGAATTTCCTATCAAAACAGCCGAGGATTTTGCTGGGGCAATCGATTTAGTAGTGGTTTTGGGTGGCGACGGGACCATGCTCGGCATTGGTCGTCAATTGGCCGGTAAGAATGTTCCCTTGGTGGGAATCAATATGGGTCGACTCGGATATATGACTGATATCCCTATTCAATCAGTCCAAGACATTCTTCCCAAAATTATTGCCGGAGAATACGAAGCAGATAATCGCACTCTCTTAGATGCAGTTGTCTTGCGCAAAGATAAAGAAATTACTCGTGCACTAGCCCTCAATGACGTAGTGGTGAATCGTTCTGGAATTTCTGGAATGGTAGAGTTATCTGTGCAAGTCAATGGATCATTTATGTACAACCAACGCTCAGATGGTTTGATTGTGTCCACACCCACAGGCTCAACTGCATATGCTCTTTCCGCTGGTGGTCCGATTTTGCATCCACGTGTTGCCGGAATATTACTTGTACCCATTGCACCGCATTCACTTTCGAACCGCCCAATCGTCTTGCCAGAAGATAGTGTGACTGTTATCGAAGTGGTGGATGGCCGTGAAGTCATTGTGAACTTTGATATGCAATCTCAAACTGATTTGCAAAGCGGTGACAAGGTTGAAGTGCGTCAGTCCAATAAAACAATTACTCTCCTACATCCTTGCAGCCATAGTGACTACAGAACCTTGCGCGAGAAGCTGCACTGGAATGAGTACCCATCGACATTTTGATGTCGATTTCTTTGCTACGCTAATACATGCTTCAAACCATCTCACTCCGTGACTTTGTCATCGTTGATCAACTTGAGCTCGACTTCACCAGTGGCTTCACGGTCCTCACTGGAGAAACCGGCGCAGGCAAGTCCATTCTGCTAGATGCCCTTAGTCTGGTATTGGGTGAACGATCTGATAGTAGTCAAATTAGAGAAGGT
>CANIMS010000207.1 GCA_947468785.1 Betaproteobacteria bacterium | reverse complement strand
GTTTCTAAAAGAATTGTTCTATCGTTGCCTGAAGAGTGGTTTATGAGATTGATGGAGCTGGTCATGTTGGTGTCCGGATGCTCGATCATTTTGATGTCTGCTTTTTAAGGCTTATTTTCTTTTATAGATTTGGTTGATGTCGTATTGATGAAGGGCATCAATAATTTCTAGTAATCTTTTTCGGTCTGCTTCATCAAAAGCGCTTTTGGGATTCTCAGCTTGAATGAGTAAATTCTTTTCTTCTAGCTCTTTTACATTGTCCCCCATGCTGATATCGCGTTCTCCAGTTAATTGGTATATCTTGAAATAGAGTACGGCTATATTGACATTTTCATACTCAGGACTAACAGAGCCCAAGCTTTTAGTAACAGGGGTTAAGGCAAACTGAGCTTCTCCAACAGTTTTTGCTCTGCGCAATAAAAATTTCATGCCATTGAGACGATTGGCAATTTCAAATTCACAAGTAATGATTTCTTTATCTCTAATTAGTTTGGCGTCGTAGTGATGTTGAGTGATTTGGTAAACAGCAGCACCACCAGTAATGAATACAGAGGATAAGAACCATAGGCCAAAATTGCTGTTGAGTACTTCCATTGCCTTATCCCAGAAACTTTTCCCAAGATTTTTTACGTCCTCTTCAACCACTCCCAAATCAGCACGAAGCTTGCTAGCTATCTCATGGCGATAGCGCTCTTCAGCTTCTATACTCGATTTTTTCTCATCGTTTAACATGTTTTGCCTTATCGGTTGATAAGCGATCTTAACAAAGATTGAGGCTGTCAGCCTTAACCCTTAGGCTGTTATTGAGAATATTGTCTTAAATTACCGGCGGGTAATATTTTTATCCTGAGCCTAATTTTCTTGCCTCTTGCAGCATTCCAAGAGTAATTTTTCTGACTTCGATCTTGCTTTGCTCAATATGTGCTTTGAGTAATCGCTGGGCTTCCGAGGTTCTTCCCGACAATATGGATTGCATAATCTGACCATGCTCGTCATAGGTGTTATTGATGCGATCATTTTTTGTAAAGTCGAGCCTTCTAACAATTTTGATTCTCTCAGTAATTTCAGTATGTGTTTTTAGCATCTCCTCATTTCCGGAGGCATTTACCAAGGCACTATGAAATTGTTCATCTAGTATTCCGACATCTAATGCATTAAAACTTCTCTTGGTCTTGGGAGTAAGCCAAATCTTTTGAAGATCTTTCAGAATTTGTTCGTTCCGATTAGAGTCACAAATAGATTTGATGGCATTTAATTCAATCAAGATTCTAAAATCGTAGAGTTCATCAAGCTTATCAAAATCTAAAGGAGCAACTTGCCAGCCAATTTTTGGAATGGCCTTAATAAAGCCACCATGCTGCAACTGTTGCAATGCTTGTCGTAATGGAGTTCTGCTTACCGACACCAGTTTTGCTAGATTACCTTCAGAGATTAGGTCTCCAGGCATCATTTCAAAATTGAAGATCTTTTGCTTGATTTGAGCGTAAGCATGCTCAGCCAGGCTAGAGAATTCGATATTGATGGGGATAATCGAGGGCATTGATGATTAGCCTTTCGATTGGTTCATGTATGCCCGCCAACCACCTAGTTCACTTATATCTTTTGCACCATCAATCGCATGTGGCTCACAAATAAAGCCTTTAACCCAGGTGCCATCATCTAATTCGATATTCCCAAGACCTAATGGAGCTGGAATAAGCCCTAAAAATGAACCCACTTCAGAGCTTGGCATAGCATAGACTTCCAAATCAATTGCTGCGCCATTTGCTTTGGTCTTTACCAAACCAGGTTTTGGTGGGGTGGTATTGGGTAGGGCGAATAGGCGGTAGGACTTAGCGGATTTACAAGCCTTGATTAAGAGGGCGCGCCTGTCAGTGAGTTGTGAGTGCAGTGGCATGCCCTGCAAGTGAGCCCCAACAACGGCTATTTCAATCAAATCAGTTTTATTTGGAGTGATGGTGAGCTCTGTGAGACTAGCTTGATGATTCGATTTTCCAAGTGACAAGCCAAACAGGATTTGCCATTGTGCTGCTAATTTTAGTAGTGCGCTATCACAGCCTTCTTGGGCTAGTAGTGTGACACCAAACGGCATCCCTTTTTCTGTAAATCCGGCAGGAACAGCTACTGCACATAAGCGCATCAGATTGACATAGTTTGTGTACATTCCTAGTTCACTATTTTTGAGGATGGGATGATTTTTTAAATCCTCGAGTGTCGGGTGATTTGGTGCACTAGGAACCATAATGACATCGCATTGTGCCCAGGCTTTCTTGGCTTCAATCTCTAGCTCTTTCAGTTGATAGATAGCCCTAAAGCCTTGTGCTGCTGAGTACGATGCGCCACTTTCAATAATTTGCTTGACGCTAGGATCAAATGCATTTGGGTGGGTTTTCAGAAAGTCTTCAGTAACTGCAAAACGTTCAGAGACCCATGGGCCATCATATAAAAGTTTTCCTGCTTTGACGAAAGGATCAATATCCACATTCACAAGTTCAACATCTAGGCCCTTTGCGTTTTCAACCGCTTTAGCGAATGCCTTTTGATATGAGCCATCATCTAAAAACTGACAACTGATCGGTACGCCAATGCGAATGGGTTTGGAAAAGCTTGAAGTTGATTTAGAGTTTGGATGAAATTGTGCTTCACTTGCTCTATCTAGGGCGTTTGATTTCATTGCATTTAAAACAATGTCAGCATCAGCCGCAGTGAGAGTCATGATAGAAACGCAGTCAATGGATTTACAGGCAGGGAAAACACCTTCCGTACTAACTAATCCAGGGGTTGGTTTGGTGCCAACAAGATTATTAAAGGCTGCGGGTATTCTGCCAGAGCCTGCAGTATCAGTACCCAGACTAAAGCAGGCCAAACCTCTAGCTACTACAGATGCCGAGCCTGAGCTAGAGCCGCCACTGACATAGCTAGGATCAAAGGTGTTGGGAACCGCGCCGAATGGCGAGCGAGTGCCTACAAGTCCAGTTGCAAATTGATCTAAATTGGTTTTCCCTACTAAGATTGCGCCCGCATCGATTAACTTTTGCACTACGGTGGCATTTTTCTGTGGTTCAAATGCAAAGTCAGGGCAGGCGACTGTTGTTTTCCATCCTGCAGCATCAATATTGTCTTTGATTGCAAATGGAATTCCATACAAGGGTAGGTTTGCAATAGATTTTTGGGCAACTAAGTGATCCAAGTTCATTAACTGCTCTTGAATTTTCATCTCTGTTGCAACGCTAATCCAAGCTGGATCTTTTTCTTCATGAAAATGATGATGAATATCATTCATTAAAGTTGCAATGTGCTGTGTTGGGGTAAGAGCCCCAGATTGATAGCGGTTTAATAGTTCTTTTATAGTAATCACGCTCTCATCTCCCTTTGGAATATTTCTAATGCTAGAGCTTTTGTTTTAATGAAGTCTGCTTCGCTGACGCTCTCAGGTGATCTGGGTTTAGCCATATCAAAGGTGAGATATTCGGCAATACGGGTTGGCCTTCGGGTTAGCAGTAAGATTTTGTCAGCTAAAAATACAGCATCTTCTAGATCATGCGACACAATCATCATGGTTACGCCAGTGGTTAAGTTCGCCTCTTGAAGTTTTGCTCTAATAAAGAGTGTCATCTCAAAATCCAAGGCAGAGAATGGCTCATCTAAAAACAAAATCTCAGGTTTAGGAGCAAGAGCCCGCATGATCGAGACAGTTTGCATTTGGCCCCCAGAAAGCTCATAGGGGTAGAGGTTTAGATTGAATTTGATTTCAAATAAATTG
>CANIMS010000206.1 GCA_947468785.1 Betaproteobacteria bacterium | reverse complement strand
TTTTAGAGCCTTGCCGTCTCGCATGCCACCAGCAAGCTTTAACAGCTCTGAGAATGGCGTGCCTAATGGAATTTCATAATTACCTGGATGAACTACGTCACCCGATACGGAAAAGATTTTGGTTCCACCATTGTTTGGCTTGCCCAAATCTAAGTAAGCTTGACCACCAATGGCCAAAACAAATGGCACCGCAGCAAAAGTTTCAGTGTTATTAATAGTGGTTGGTTTGCCATACAAACCAAAGCTAGCAGGAAATGGGGGCTTAAAGCGTGGTTGCCCTTTTTTACCCTCTAAGGATTCGAGTAATGCGGTCTCTTCACCGCAGATATATGCGCCCCAACCTGGAGTGGCATGCAATTGGAATGAAAAATCACTACCTAAAATTTTATCGCCCAGATATCCAGCTGCACGGGCCTCTTCTAAAGCTTCTTCAAAGCGGGAATACACTTCCCAAATTTCACCATGGATATAGTTGTATCCAGTGCCAATACCCATAGTGTATGCACCAATGATCATGCCTTCAATGAGCGCATGTGGGTTGTAACGCATGATGTCGCGGTCTTTAAAAGTACCAGGCTCACCCTCGTCACTGTTACACACTAAATATTTTTGTCCTGGGAATTGACGGGGCATAAAGCTCCATTTCAATCCCGTTGGGAAACCTGCGCCACCACGACCACGCAGTGACGATGCCTTTAATTCAGTAATGATGGCATCCGGTGGAACTTTGTCGTTGATTAAGCGACGTAATTGCTGATAACCGCCGCGACTTTCATAATCTTTTAAACGCCAGTTGTCGCCATTTAATCCAGCCAGAATCAAAGGTTTAATGTGGCGGTCGTGCAAACTAGTCATGCTGACTTCCCTTCTGCACGAAGTTCATTTAACAGAGCATCGATCTTTTCTTTGCTCATAAAGCTGCACATCCGTTTGTCATTGACCAACATAACTGGTGAATCACCACAGGCACCCATGCATTCACCCTCTTTGAGTGTAAAAGTGCCACAAGGAGTAGTTTCGTTAAAGCCGATACCCAGAGTATCTTTAAGATGATTTGCTGCAGTTTGACCATGCGTTAATTGGCAAGGCAAATTAGTGCAGATGACTAACTTGTATTTACCAATAGGCTTGGTGTTGTACATATTGTAGAAAGTAGCCACCTCATCTACTGCGATAGTTGGCATCTCTAGGATTTGTGCAACAGTAGCAATAACTTCTGGCGATACCCAGCCTACTTGTGTTTGGGCAGCAATCAAAGCGGCCATTACTGCAGACTGCTTTTGCTCTGGAGGATATTTAGCGACATTACGGGCAATATCTGCCAGCGTTTTATCGGATAGTTGAAGAGTAGTTGTCATGAATAATCCTTGGCGCGCTAATTAGCGGTCAATCTCCCCAAACACAATGTCCTGTGTACCAATAATGGTGACCGCATCAGCCAACATATGCCCACGTGACATTTCATCCATTGCGGATAGATGCACAAACCCTGGTGCACGAATCTTCATGCGATAAGGTTTATTAGCGCCATCGGAAATCAAGTAAATACCAAACTCACCTTTTGGATGCTCAACCGCTGAATATGCTTCACCATTAGGCACATGAATACCTTCAGTAAACAGTTTGAAATGATGAATCAGCTCTTCCATATTGGTTTTCATATCCACACGCTTAGGCGGCGAAACCTTATGGTTATCACTCATTACAGGGCCTGGATTCGCTTTTAACCAAGCAACGCATTGTTTGATGATGCGATTAGATTGCCGCATCTCTTCCATCCGCACCAAATAACGGTCATAGGAGTCGCCATTTACTCCAACTGGAATATCAAAATCAAGGCGGTCATACACTTCGTATGGCTGCTTCTTACGTAAATCCCATTCGATTCCGGAGCCACGCAGCATTGGTCCAGTAAAGCCGAGTTGTAATGCGCGCTCTGGAGTAACGACACCAATATTGACCAAACGTTGTTTCCAGATTCGGTTATCTGTCAACAAATTGCAATACTCATCAACGTTTGCGTCAAAGCCTTGGGTAAATTGATCAATAAAATCGAGCAATGAACCGCTACGGTTTTCATTTAAACGCTTGACGGCAGATGCACTGCGAATCTTAGACTGGCCATATTGAGCCATCTGTTCTGGCAAATCACGATAAACACCACCAGGTCGATAGTAAGCTGCATGCATCCGGGCACCAGATACTGCTTCATACATATCAAAAATATCTTCACGATCACGGAAGGCATAAAGAAATACGGCCATTGCACCTACGTCAAGACCATGACAGCCAATCCAGAGCAAGTGATTTAACAAACGAGTTAATTCGTCATACATCACACGAATGTATTGAGCACGTATTGGAACATCTACTTGCAATAACTTTTCAATAGCTAGAACGTAAGCATGCTCATTGGACATCATGGATACATAGTCCAAGCGATCCATATAAGGAACATTCTGAATCCAGGTACGGGTTTCAGCTAATTTTTCTGTAGCACGATGCAATAAACCGATATGTGGATCAGCACGCTGAATCACTTCACCATCGAGCTCAAGCACGAGTCGTAATACCCCGTGAGCCGCAGGATGCTGAGGTCCAAAATTGAGGGTGTAGTTCTTAATTTGTGCCATAACTTAAACCGGACCCCCGTATTGCTCTTCACGAACGATGCGCGGGGTGATCTCACGTGCTTCAATCGTGACAGGCTGGTACACAACGCGTTTTAACTCTGGGTCATAGCGCATTTCTACATTGCCACTAATCGGGAAATCTTTTCTAAATGGGTGTCCAATAAAGCCATAGTCGGTCAGGATCCGGCGAAGGTCTTCATGGCCATCAAAAATAATGCCGTAGAGATCAAATGCCTCGCGCTCAAACCAGTTAGCAGAATTCCACACAGGGGTAATTGAGGCTACTAAAGGGTAACTATCATCCGGTGCAAATACGCGAACACGCAAACGCCAGTTGTGCTGAATAGAGAGCAAGTGACTTACTGCACCAAATCTTTGACCAGACCATCTTCCATCACCAAAATCTTGATAGTCAACGCCGCATAAATCGATTAATTGTTCAAAAGCTAAATTAGGCTCATCGCGCAACAGCATCGCAGACTCAAAATAAGTATCGGCATTCACAACCACCGTCACTTCACCTAAGGCTATTTCTATGGATTGTGCTCGGTTACCAAGAATTTTTTCTAGATTAGCTGCCAACTGGATTAAGCGATCTGACATTACTAAGCCTTCCGTGCAATCGTGCTGGTGCGAGCGATCTTGGATTGCAATTGGATAATTCCATAGATCAAAGCTTCTGCAGTAGGAGGGCAACCAGGTACGTAAATATCGACTGGCACAATACGGTCACAACCGCGAACGACGGAATAAGAGTTGTGGTAATAACCACCACCATTAGCGCAAGAACCCATGGAGATAACCCAACGCGGCTCTGGCATCTGATCGTAAACTTTACGAAGTGCAGGAGCCATCTTATTGCATAAGGTGCCCGCCACAATCATCAAGTCAGATTGACGCGGTGATGGACGGAAAACGACACCAAAACGGTCTAAGTCATAACGTGATGCACCTGCATGCATCATCTCAACTGCACAGCAGGCTAAGCCAAATGTCATTGGCCATAAAGAGCCATTGCGTGTCCAGTTGATTAACTGGTCTGCAGTAGTAGTAACAAATCCTTCTTTTAGAACGCCTTCTAATGCCATATCGATCACTCCCAGTCGAGAGCGCCCTTTTTCCAGATATAAACAAATCCCACA
>CANIMS010000205.1 GCA_947468785.1 Betaproteobacteria bacterium | reverse complement strand
CTTCTTTAGAGATGCAATCGGATACTCAATCGGAACTCTAGGCATTCATCGCCTTGGATTATTTTTAGCTCTAGCAGCAGTTTTCTGGAGCGCCGTGTGTATTGTGATTAGCGGCCCATTCTGGACTCGTGGTTGGCCAGAGTGGTGGGGTTGGTGGTTGAACCTACCAATTTGGCGATAAGAGGGGATTATAAAAATTATGGAATATCAAAACCTTTTTACTCAAGTTCAAGTAGTTGCTCCACCGCATCATGGGGTGTCCATCGATCCCCGTGATGAACGAGAGCGCTTTGGAGAGCCGAAGCTATATCATTTATTCGGCCGTCTTGGTAATGCGCAGCTTGGTCCAATTTATCTGGGCGGCTTGGGTATTGCTTCTTTATTTTTTGGCATTATTGGATTTCAGATTATTGGTTGGAATATGTTGGCCTCTGTCAATTGGGATCCAATTCAATTTGTGCGCCAATTATTTTGGCTATCTTTAGATCCTCCGCTACCAAAGCACGGCTTGTCTTTGTTCATGCCCCTGAATGAGGGTGGCTGGTGGATGATGGCTGGCTTCTTCTTAACTGTTGCCATTTTATTGTGGTGGGGAAGAATGTATCGACGCGCAATTGCTTTAGGTATGGGAACTCATATTGCTTGGGGTTTCCTCGCGGCCATTTGGTTATATCTAGTATTAGGATTTATACGCCCCATCATGATGGGTAGCTGGAGTGAAGCAGTGCCATTTGGGATCTTCTCCCATTTGGATTGGACTGCAGCTTTTTCATTGCGCTATGGCAATTTGTTTTATAACCCGTTTCATATGCTGTCGATTGTCTTCCTATATGGATCGGCACTCTTATTTGCAATGCATGGCGCAACCATTTTGGCGGTAAGTCGTTTTGGTGGTGAACGCGAAATTGAACAGATCGTAGATCGTGGTACTGCCTCAGAAAGAGCTGCTTTGTTCTGGAGATGGACTATGGGCTTTAACGCCACCATGGAATCGATTCACCGTTGGGCTTGGTGGTTTGCAGTATTAACACCTTTAGTTGGTGGCATCGGTATTTTGCTAACTGGCACAGTAGTGGATAACTGGTATTTGTGGGCAGTGAAGCACAATGTTGCGCCTTCATATCCAGATGTGTTTGGAGTTCCTATCCCAGATCCAGCTACTTCTGGATTCATGCCACCTGCTGCACCTGCAGCGCCTGTTATTACAGGAGTTAAGCCATGATGCAATTGAGAAAATTTCTGATATTGCCGGCACTATTGGCAAGTGTTCTCGTACTCTCGGGCTGCGAGAGACCGCCGATAGAAGCTGTCCAGCATGGTTACCGTGGCACGGGTATGGATTTAATTTACAACCCGCGCATCTTGGCTGAGCAGGCAGAAAAAAATGCCGTACCTGTCTCATATGGGGCGGCACCAGCAGATGGGCCAAAAGCAGGATCTGTATATAAAAACGTGAAGGTTCTGAATAATTTAAGTGTTGCTCAATTCAGTGCATTCATGGTTTCTATGACAAGTTGGGTTGCGCCAGAGCAGGGCTGTACTTATTGTCATAACCCTGCAAACTTTGCTGACGACTCTCTGTATACCAAGCAAGTAGCACGCAATATGATTCTGATGACTCAGCGTGTGAATACGCAATGGCAAGATCACGTTGCCCAGACTGGTGTGACTTGCTATACATGCCATCGTGGTAACAATATTCCTGAGCAAGTTTGGTTTAAAGAGCCTAAGCAACAAACTGGTAATGGACTATTAGGCAATAAAGATGGACAAAATACACCAGTTGCTGCCTCTGGTTATTCTTCCTTGCCAAATGATTATTTTGCTCAATACCTCACGAAAAATAGCAATATTCGTGTTCAGGGGGATACTGCATTACCAACTGGCAACAAACATAGCATCAATGAAACTGAGTCAACTTATGCCTTGATGATGCATTTCTCTAAATCGTTGGGAGTCAATTGCACGTATTGTCATAACTCGCGTAATTTCTCATCCTGGGAAGAGAGTCCTCCACAAAGAGCTAAGGCTTGGTACGCCATTCGGATGGCTCAAGATATCAACAATAATTACATGGAGCCTATTAAGGGATTGTTTCCGCCTCATCGTTTAGGTCCAACCGGTGATGTTGCTAAAGCCAATTGTGGTACTTGTCACCAAGGTGCTTACAAGCCGCTTTATGGGGTTTCGATGTTGTCGGATTATCCTTTCTTAACTGGCCCAGCTAAGCCAGCTCAAAAGGGTAAAGATCCTGCTCCTGCAGCGAAATCGGTGGCAATGAAGTAGTCTATAGTTTGTTCTAACCAATAGCGTCATAGGATCAATATGACGCTATTTTTTTGTAGAAAAGTTGGTTTGAGGAAATGCTAAAGAAAGCTGACTTTAAAAAAGATGACCCATCCACTGCGATTGTGATTGGCAGTGGATTTGGAGGATTGGCAGCCGCCATTCGTTTATCTTGCAAGGGTTATAAGGTCATTGTTTTAGAAAAACTGGATGCTCCTGGCGGGAGGGCATACGTCCATCATCGCGATGGGTATACCTTCGACGCGGGACCAACAATTATTACTGCGCCATTCCTGCTCGAAGAATTGTGGGAGCTGTGTGGCAAGAAGATGTCCAGTGATGTGGATCTGCGCTTAATGGATCCTTTTTATCGCATCCGTTTTGACGATGGAACTCATTTTGACTATACCGGCGATCCCGCCAGAATGCGCGCTGAAGTGGCGAAGTTTGCACCAGAAGACTTGCCTGGTTACGAACGATTTTTAGCAGAAGCAGAAAAATGCTACAAGCTTGGATTTCAAGAGCTCAGTTCTACAGCATTTGATTCGATTGGGGATTTAGTTCGTGCAATTCCATCAATGATTAAGATGCGCGCTTGGGAAAGCATCTATCAATTGGTTGCACGCCATTTAAAGAACGACAAGATACGTCAAGTGATGAGTTTTCATCCACTTTTAATTGGTGGCAATCCTTTCTCGGTGACAGCAGTCTATGCGCTGATCAACTCTTTGGAGCGACGTCATGGCGTCCATTCTGCAATGGGTGGAACGGGCTCTTTAATTAAAGGCTTAGTAGGTCTATTAGCGGATAGGGGAGTACAAATTCGCCTGAACTCTGAGGTGAAACGTATTGAAGTGGTAGACGGTAAGACCAAAGGCGTAACGCTAGCCAGTGGTGAATTTATTCCATCCGATATTGTGGTTTCAAATGCTGATGCAGCGTGGACTTACCAAAAACTCATTGCTCCAGAACATCGAAAAGTGTGGACTGATGCTAAGGTAAATAATAGTAAATATTCCATGAGTCTCTTTGTTTGGTACTTTGGTACGGACAAGCAATATCCAGATGTTCCCCATCATATGATCTTGTTGGGTAAGCGCTATAAAGAACTATTAAGTGATATTTTTAAGAAACATGTCTTGGCAGATGACTTCAGCCTTTATTTGCATAGGCCAACTGCCACAGACCCATCCTTAGCACCTGCTGGAGGCGATGCATTTTATGTATTGGCCCCGGTACCAAATTTAGCAAGCGGCACTGACTGGGCTAAGGAGGCTGAGCCTTATCGTAAGGCAATTGCCAAGTACTTAGACGAAAGTGTTTTACCTGGATTTGAAAAGCATATCAAAACATCTTTTTGTATGACGCCGCAAGATTTTCAGGACCGTCTCTTGTCAGTCAAAGGAGCCGCTTTTGGATTTGAACCCCTCTTGCTTCAGAGTGCTTGGTTTAGACCGCATAACCGTAGCGAAGATGTTCAAGGTCTTTATATGGTGGGAGCTGGAACGCATCCAGGTGCGGGTATCCCCGGTGTTTT
>CANIMS010000204.1 GCA_947468785.1 Betaproteobacteria bacterium | reverse complement strand
TGATGCGTTTTGGGATCTTGGCTAGATCCCTGAAAGTGGACTTTGCCCTTATTCAGCATCACCAAATAGTCGGCCCTGAGCGCAAAATGAATCTCATGTAAAACAGTCACCAAGGTTTTGCCTTCAGCTAGTAAATTATCTTGCCATTTCAAAAAATCAGCTTGATGAGGGGGGTCTAAGTTAGCCAATGGTTCGTCCATCAGAAGGATGTCAGAGTCCACAGCAAGAAGTCTTGCTAAAAGTACCCGCTGACGTTCCCCTCCGGAGAGTTGCTGCAATGGGCGATGGCGTAAATACCAAGCGTCAGTCTGTTGCAAGACTTTCTCGACTGTTATGTGATCTGCTTCGGATGGTAGATGTAACCATCCTTGGTGGGGCAGGCGTCCCAGCATCACTGTGTCATACACACTAAGAGCAGCACCAAATTCTTCTGATTGAGAGGCTCCCTGATCAAGCCAGGCTAACTTTTTAGAGAGGTCCTTTCCTGTTAGGGTAGATAACTCGACTCCGTTGAGTTCTAGAGACCCTGTGTATTTTAGTAGGCCAGCCATAGCCTGCAAGAGGGAGGATTTGCCAGCGCCATTGGGTCCAATAATGCTAGTCCATTGATTCTGAGGAATGGTTAAATTCAAATCATTAAGGATGACACAAGGTCCGCGATAGATCGATAGCTGGCGGGTTTTCATGAGCGTCCGCCAAAAGGAGCGCGTCTTAGAAGAATCAGTAAATATAGACCTCCCAAGACGGCTGTCACAATGCCAACCGGAATTTCTAGCGGGGCGAATAAAGTACGCGCAATGAGATCTGAGCTGAGTAATAGTATTCCGCCACCAAGACAAGAAAATAGAAGTTGTACCCGTTGCCGACCGCCAGAAATCTTTCTTACTAAATGTGGAGCCGCCAATCCAACAAAGGCGACTAAGCCAGTCTGCGCAACAGCACATCCAGTTGCTAAAGCCAGAATGCCAACCAACACCAGACGCAGTTGATCGAGCGGTAAGCCTAAGCTACGAGCGGTATTCTCACCAAGGGATAGGGCATCTAGGGTGGGGCTGATGACTAAAGCTACTATAAGGCAAAAAGCCAGAGCCATCGCCATAATCTCTACACCAGGCCAATTGAGAAGTGTTGTGTTGCCCAGCATGAAGGACTGAATACTTTGAAATAGATCTGGACGAATAAATGTAAATAAAGAATTTGCCGCCCCTAGGATGACGCTAATTACTACCCCAGATAATAAAAGACGTAAAGAACTGCGGTATCCACCAGCAAGCAGGAGAGAAGCCAGTACACCAATCAGCGCCCCAATAAAAGCGCCGCCATTCAGTCCAATCAACTCTATCCAAGAGTCTCCAAGATACGCAAAGCAGAGGATGCTCCCCACCCCAAGTAGTGCTCCTGATGCGCTACCAAGTAAGTAGGGATCAGCTAGTGGATTACGAAATAGGCTTTGCGCAATACCTCCCGCAAGGCCTAATAGGGCGCCAGCAAAGTAAGCGCCTAAAGATCGAGGGAGTCGGATGTCAAATAAGATAGTTTGATCAAGTCTCATTTCATTCCAACTTGCACCCGTACTTCCGAGTAGAGTTCCCAGCAATAGCAACATCGCACTCAGAATCAGAAGGCCAGATAACTTGGCCAGGAAGTAATTTTTTTGCATTATCGAGATGATGACATCTTCTCTTGAATGCATTGAGAAATAATCAGCGCCGCTTCACCCATGCGGGGACCGGGACGGACTAAGACATCATTTTGATCGGTAGAAAAAGTGCAGATGCGGTTTCTCATTACCGCTGGAATAGAGCCCCATCCCGGTCGCTTCTGAATATCAGCGACAGTAGATTCGGTAAGGAGAATGACATCAGGTTTAGATTGCACTACAAACTCTGGATTGATTTTCGGGAATTGCCCCAGTGAATCTGGAATGATGTTAATTACGCCTAATTGGGTCAGAATTTCTCCGATGAATGAGCTTCTTCCTGCCGCAAAGGGTGCAGGATTAACTTCAAAGTACACGCGAATATTTTTCTCGCTTGAGGGGATTTGCTTGCTGGCACGCACGATCTCTTTTTGAATCTTATTCCATACGCGAGCACTCTCAGAAGTCCCAAGTACTAAATCCAATTTTTGAAGTGCTCGCTCTTCATCACTCATGGACTTAATATCTAGTGCAAATGTTTTAATCCCCAACCCATTGAGTCTAGCGATAACAGGAGATGCTCTCTCAAGCAGAACCACGTCAGGCTTGAGTTGCACAATACGCTCTATATTGATATCACCTATGCCACCAAGTTTAGGCAAGTCTTTAATCGATTTGGGCCAATTAGAAAAACGATCAACACCAACTAAGGTAGAGCATTTTCCAAGAGCACAAACAGACTCTGTTAAAGAGGGTAGAAGGCTGATAACACGCACAGGCGGCTTACTAAATGACACTGAAACTCCACTGTCATCAGCAACCGAAATACTTTCAGCGAAAACTACCAAAGAGAAGCCAATTAAAAATAAAGCAACCCCGCTTGCTAAATAGCGTGGGCGAGTTGAGGGCTGCGTCATTTTTATTTCATCTTTTTAAGTTGATTAGAAAGTATATTTACCGCTGATGTAAATTGATCTGGGGTCGTTAGCATAGTAGTAATAACTATTACTGCTGCTGTTACTTGGCAACTGAACATAACCGTACCCCCCGTAAGTTGAGTATTGCGCATTACCAATATTCTTTACAGTTAAGCGAGTTTCCCAACTACCCATCTTATAGTTCGCATACACATCACCAACTGTGTAGGATGGCATAACGTTAAGACTGCTGTAGTAGGCTGGGGCAGCATCATAACGTTGATTACTCACATAATTCATTACACCACCAAGTGACCAGTTACTATTTAGTACATAAATAGCTCTGGCGTTTAGCAATAAGTTTGGTACCTGTGCAATAGCCTGATTTTGATAAGGCCCTTTAGCATAAAAAGCATTCTGTACTGTACCGCCGCCACCGATAGAAAGTTGTGAAGTCACAGCGGAAAGGAAATTTAAGTTCGCACCATTTCTGTTGATGCCATATGGTGAATTAGAATTATTATAGGTTGCAGGGTTGTATAAAATTTCATTTTGAGAAACTGAGCTAAAAACTGCTGCAGTCAAATTTGTTTTGAGTAGTTGCCAGTTTCCACCAAGCTCATAAGTTTGAGCGGTTTGCGGTTTGAGAATCCCACCAAATGATGGACTTCCTCCTGCGCTAGACCAAGTCCAAAATTCATCTACGTTTGGAAAGCGATAGGATTGATTCCATTTGATATAAATCCGTTGCCCTTCAAGATATTTGAAATTAAATGCGATATCTCCAGCATTTGCTGAGTAAGTTTGATTAGGGTTGGGATTTGTTGAACCGCTCCAGATACTTACGCCATTAGCACTAGCACTCTGTGTTTGATATCTATAGCCAGCAGCAAAGTCTATGACCCTAGTTAGCGGATTTCTTTGAATGAAATACACAGATTGGTTGTAAAGACTCGCATTAGCAGAGCTTGCTATGGGGTTGATTACTGCGCCTTGTACCTGGGCAGATTGATTCATGACAGTACTATAGCTAGCGGCAGATGATTGATTTGCTTTATTAAACTCGTATCCAATAATGCTCGTTCCATACGCACCAAAGTTACCTTTTATTCGAGGGCTGAAGTTGGCTTGCCATCCCTCATATTTTGTAAAGGATGGGCTTATGGTTGGAAAAGCTCCAACACCAGATGCGGTAGTGGAGTAGTAGGGTTGATTAAAAAAACTTGTTTTATTGGCATAGAAGCTATCTATTTCAAGGTTGAATGTGCCACTTAACTCTTTAGAGAGGCCTGCACGTATACCGCTATTGTTGAT
>CANIMS010000203.1 GCA_947468785.1 Betaproteobacteria bacterium | reverse complement strand
GGTAGAACATCAGAGCGATGCATATTAGCGCAACTCGAAAGCCCATCGGTATGGGGCGACTAGGAAGCATCACTGCACTCCATAGCAATAGCGTTAGTACCACACTCAAATCACCAGTAACACCACGCACGTAGCCAACTAAAGGGAGCTCGAGAGATAAACCGATTGGCCAGAAAAATGCATTGGCTAAGATCAACACCCCAATCCATCTGATTGGCATTGGCAGTGGCTTACTCAGAGACATTTGGAGGAGCCAAACAATCACAACACCACAGGTAATAGACAACTCTATCAGCGCCAGAGTCTGCATCCAGTTCATCATGGTTGACCCTCTTTTGGATTCGCATCAGGCGTTTGTGCAGGCGATACTGAAAGCTGCTGTTGTGCGCGCTTTAACCATGCGGATGAGTACTGCACATGCCGAATCTTTTTACGATCCCATGTGTAGACAAGATGTGCATCGTTGCCATCGCCGCTAATCAAATAGGGATAGGAAAATTCTTTACGTTGATCATTCGGTAGAGCTTCATCATCTTCGAGTGTCTGCACGACCTGCCATTGCTCAGATTGAGGCTGCTTCATCAAGAGAACAAGTCGAGCGCGCCCTACTTCAATATTATTGAGGGCCAGCAAACGAATTCCATTCTTCAAGGTCAAAGCAGCCACAGCAGAATTTGGATTGGCAATAGCCAAATCTTGAGTGACTTGCCAAGTTTGCCCTGCATCACTAGTCAAACTGGCTGGTATTAATTTTGGAAGGCCTGAGCTTCTAGTTTGCCGGAAATAAGCAGCAGCCTCTTGAGGGCCATTCGTAAAGACCGCCGGCTGTATTGCGCCGCGGCCAGAACTCATCCGACGCTTATCAATTACTTGAGCCGCATCTACTCTCAAAAACTCACCAAAGCGCCCAATCCATTCATGATAAGCAGGTAAACCAAGTCGTCCATCACTAAATGGGAGCGCAGGTGACTTCACTAATGTGCTGATATTCAATAAAGGAGAGCTAATGAGGCGTTGTGGCTGGCTCCATGTCAGACCTTCATCATCAGAAATCATCGTTGATATTGAACTGCCAGCCCACCCACCAATCGAAACTGTGACAAAGAATAATTGCAAACGACCATCATCCATTCTGCTAGGTACTGGATTACCTAGTTTGGCAATGTAGCGAGCCAAACCTTTTTCAGCACCTACCCGATCTATTACGACCGTTGCTGCAGTCCATAAGCCTGCCTTGGGATCAAATACTGCGCTATTAATCACCACATCTGGAGCACCTTCACGACTACCAGCGAACCAGAATGCTCGAATAGCGCCATCCTTTAAGGCAATCAGTGACGCAGCATGAACCGAAGCAGCACCAGTATCTGGCAACCAAGTAGCGTGCGGGTTAGCAATGCTTGGAACGGCAATTGATTTTGTGGGTAATTTATTCGCTTGCTTATTACTAACTGGGTTTGGCGCAGATTTGGGCGACTCTTCTTGAATCACCTCATCGACTTCTACGGAAATGCTATCAGCAAATGGCGCCCATGTGGGGCGAGCATCTAGGTGTAAAACACCAATGACTGCCGCGAGCAGCAAAAAACAGAACGCTAGCACGCGGCTCATCTACAGGCATCCTTTTTATCTAGCAAAGCGGCAGTATTTGCAACCGGTGTAGCAACAAGATATTCATTCACAAACAAATATTTTCCAAAGTGGCCTTTTAGCATTTCCAAGATTTCTTCATCAGAGTGACGTGCTCTCATTTCCATTCTATGGGCAATGATCCTACAGGCATCACATATGGCTGGCTTAAGCCCTAATGGTGACTGTACTAATACCAAAGGATAACCAGCAGTTAATTGGGCAATTTCTCCGGCCTCTCCAGCCATATATCCGTGCAAGCGCGTTCCAGGCAGAAGCAAGCGATATTCCTCATCTTTAGCGCGATAGTCGCAAGGCACCCAAAGATCCTGACCTTGTACTTGCGCTATGGCCTGCGGTGTAAAGCGTCCTAACTTAGACTCCAAGGGAGAAAGGCTGCTGGTCAAAGCGCAATACGTTAAAAAACATCCTGCAAGAGCGGCGGTCTTCGCGATATCTTTTTTAACTAGACCTAAGATCACAAAACACAAGCTTGCGATCATCAGGATCCAATGCCCATATGAATAAACCCATTCACTAGCATCACCTATCAATACAGATCGCTGTAACTCACTACCCACCCAAATCAATGCTGAGAAAAGAATGGCTTGCAATAACAATGCGATCCGAAAACCCCATAAGGGTAAGCGCTCCCAATGCAATGCAATTAATGCCGCTAGAGCTGGCATGACTGGAAGCAGATAGCGACCCGATCGTTGACTTGGCAGACTAAAGATCACAAAAAAATGCCAGCACAAGCAATAGCAACAAACTCTCTTCAAGAGACAGAAAGCGACGAGCACGCCAGCATTGAATCAGGGTCGATAACAAAACAAAGGTAAAAAGACCAGCATTGGCCAATGTCGTCAGCGTCAACATCCAGATACTGTCGCCACCACTCAGCAAGTCCAATAGATAATTAGAACTGCGAGCATCAAACTTGCCCGCATTCTCTCCCAGTACAAACTCTTTCCAAACTGCTTCTGGGTATGGATCTATTGCAAACCAGAGCGCGAAGATTCCCAAGGCAAGAACTGCGATGAAAAAAATCTTATATGCATCTTTAATCAGTGTTGTAGATACGCTCCACTCTCGCCAGCGCCAGTAATACAAACCGAGAGCGAACGACGCAGGAACAATATAGGCAAACGACTTAGCAAGCAATGCGAAGCCTAAGCATAGGCCCGCAAAGACTGGGAAAATCAATTGCGAATTAAAAGCAGTCTTCCCCCAATATAAGAGCGCCATAAATGGCAAGCTCATCCAAAATACTTCGGGTGGGTCTGTTAAAAATGGCCGTCCATAACGATAGGTAGCAAAAAAAGAAAGCCAGACCAAACTAGCTAATAAGCCGGTCTTTACACTGCCACTAAAACGACGCACTGCAAGAAATAAACATAAAGCGGTAAGAGCTGTATAAAACAGACTGGGCCAACGGAGATTAAAAAGCGTCCATTGATTTGCCCAATTGGTGCTCGCGATCCCCTGCCAAAAAATCAATGGCGGTTTGGTATTCTTCAATCCTGCCATTTCTGACTGCAAAGGGAGCCATTCCCCAGTATTGGCCGTCATCCGAACAATATGCATATAAGGATATTCATCGCCATTCTTAGGGGCAAAGCGACTATCTAAGCCATAAAGATAGGTGAAAACACCTAAAAGGAGTATTAAGAGAGCCGAACGGTATGAAAATGAACCTCGCATAGCTCTAGTTTATAGGGCTTAGGAGGAGGCTGTGAAAAACCCATTCATATGCTTTTTCAACTGAGCTTATGAGAAATGAATCTGTGGCAATGATCCATTCTCTTAAGTTCTTGTTTAAGATATGACTGAGTGAAATTCACTGGCATTCAACTTGAATATACGAAATGGAGATTGTTCCTATGCGGGCAAAATACCTCAAAGCATCAATACTAGCTTCGGCCATCCTTGGTCTTGTCCACTGGAGCAGCGCTGCCTTAGCGCAAAACGCTGCTGCAAGCGATCTTTACAAACGAGGTTTGGCAGCCACTTGTGCTAACTGTCATGGTACAGATGGTAAGGGAGTAGTCGATGGCGGAATGCCCCTCATCAATAACCTCACCAGTGGGCAAATTCTGGAGAAGTTAAAGGGATATAAATCTGGGGCTTTAGAGGGCACGATCATGCCGCAACTCGCCAAAGGCTATACGGATGAACAACTCGAAACCATCGCCAATCAACTTGGCAAAAGATAAATAGGAACCCATCATGGATCGTCGACATTTTATTGGTCAAAGT
>CANIMS010000202.1 GCA_947468785.1 Betaproteobacteria bacterium | reverse complement strand
TAGCTCCTCTCTTAATCCCATTAGCTCTGTAAAATCTTGAGTTCCAGCAAAGCGCTTATAAAGAGATAGGCGTTCATGAACATCAGGACAGTAATCATTAGGTAGAAGGGCAGGAACGCCCAGATTAACGTCTGTCGTTGCTTGCAATGGTGCCAAGAGGTCTGGCTCTTTACCGCTGCGCAGGGATTTCACTGCTCGATTGAGCATTTCGGTATAGAGCTGAAAACCAATTTCGTGAATATCGCCCGATTGCTTGTCACCTAACACTTCGCCAGCGCCACGAATTTCAAGGTCGTGCATCGCTAAGTAGAATCCAGAGCCTAACTCTTCCATCGCTTGAATAGCATTCAAACGCAACTGTGCCTGTTTGCTCAGCGCCTCAGGGTCTGGTACTAATAGATAGGCATAGGCCTGGTGATGTGAGCGTCCAACGCGACCTCTTAATTGATGTAATTGAGCTAAGCCAAATTTATCTGCACGATGCATGATGATGGTATTTGCAGTGGGTACGTCAATACCAGTCTCAATAATGGTGGTGCATAACAAAATATTGGTTCTTTGGGTTACAAACTCCCGCATTACTGACTCTAATTCCCGTTCATGCATTTGACCATGAGCAACGCTAATGCGGGCCTCTGGTATCAACTCTTGCAGTGCATGCTTACGGTTTTGAATTGTCTCTACTTCATTGTGCAAGAAGTAAACCTGTCCGCCACGTTTAATTTCACGTAGTACGGCTTCTCTAATAATGCTGTCACCTTCGCGTCTTACAAAAGTTTTAATCGCCAATCGTTTTTGAGGGGCGGTAGCAATAATTGAAAATTCTCTTAGACCTTCCATTGCCATGCCTAATGTGCGCGGAATTGGTGTAGCGGTAAGGGTCAGAATATCCACTTCAGCCCGCAGAGCTTTAAGAGCATCCTTTTGCCTGACTCCAAAGCGATGTTCTTCATCCACAATGACTAAACCCAAATTAGCAAATTTCGTTTCTTTTGAAAGCAACTTATGGGTGCCAATAATGATGTCTGCCTCACCTTTAGCAATTGCCTCTAATGCAGCATTAATTTCTTTGGTGGTTTTAAACCGCGATAGCTCAACAATACGTACTGGCCAATCTGCAAAACGATCTTTCCAGGTGGCCACATGTTGTTCTGCCAATAAAGTTGTCGGCGCTAGTATGGCTACTTGTTTCCCGCCCATAACAGCAACGAAGCTAGCACGCAAAGCTACTTCGGTTTTTCCGAATCCAACATCGCCACATACCAGGCGATCCATTGGACTGCCACTAGTCATATCACCAATGACTGCAGCAATGGCATTGGCTTGATCGGGCGTTTCCTCAAAGCCAAAACTCTCTGAAAAGGCTGCGTAATCATGAGCTGAAAACTCAAAGGCATGGCCTTTGCGAATCGCTCTGGCAGCATATAAGCTAAGTAATTCAGCAGCCGTATCTCGAATTTGCTGCGCAGCCTTACGCTTTGCTTTGTCCCACTGACCCGATCCCAGTTGATGAAGTGGTGCCGAATCTGGGTCTGATCCAGCGTAGCGAGTAACCATTTGCAATTGTTGAACAGGTACATATAGCGTTGCTTGTCCAGCATATTGGAGATGCAAGAATTCTTCAAAAATGGGCGCATCTTTGGGGGCGGCAATATTTAACAGCACCAGACCTTGGTAGCGTCCAATTCCATGCTCTGCATGAACAACAGGATCTCCAATCTTTAGCTCAGATAAGTCCTTAAACAGCATGTCAGGATCAGCAGTTTCTGATCCTTTGCCCTTACGCCTTTGTCTTGCAGTGCTTGTAAATAATTCAGCTTCGGTTAAAACAATGAGATTTTGTTCGGGCCAACAAAACCCATTAAAAAGTGGTGCAGTGACAATCCCAAAAAGGGCGCTACCTTTGATAAAGTCTGCAAGCCCTTCAACACTTTCAGGCTTTAATGGATATAAGGGCTTTCCATTTGGACCAGCAACTGAATTACTTTCCTCTAGAAGTTGACGAATCGATTCTTTCCGTCCCGCGCTATCGGCACAAACCAGAATGCGTACTTTTTCAGTGCTTACTAAGGCCCTTAGTTTTGCAATTGGGTCACTATCGCGTCGATGTACGGCAATATCGGGTACCGCCAAGAAATGCGCTTGTTCGGTTGTGTTTTGCTCAAGAACAATGCGGGCATGCGGTTTTACAGTAGAAAAGAATTCATCTGCATCTAAAAATAATTCTTTAGGTGGAAGAATAGGCCGATCTAGATCATGCTTTAGAAATTCATAACGAGATTGGGTATCTTTCCAAAAACTGCGGATTGTTTCTTCAACGTCCCCAATGCTCCAGATCCAAACTGGATCGCCTGAGCGTGGGAAATAATCAAATACACTAGATTGCTCCTCAAAAAACATCGGCAAATACGATTCGATACCAGCACTTGGTATGCCTAAGTTAGCATCCTTATAGATAGAGCAGCGAGTTGGGTCGCCCTCAAAAATCTCGCGCCATCGATTTCTAAAGGCAGTGCGTGAAGCATCATCAAAAGGAAACTCATGTCCCGGGAGTAATCGGACTTCCTTTACTGGATATAGACTTCGTTGAGTATCTGGATCAAATGCCCGAATTTGTTCAATTTCATCTCCGAACAAATCTAGACGATAAGGAAGGCTTGAACCCATTGGGTACAAGTCGATTAAGCCGCCACGAATACTGTACTCACCAGGTCGCATCACAGCGCTGACAGGGTCATAACCCGCTTGTTGCAACTGGAGCTTGAGGGCGGCCTCGTTTAGCTTGTCACCTTGTCTAAAGAAAAAAGTATGGCCAGATAAAAAATTTGGCGGTCCGAGCCTTTGTAAGGCGGTGGTTATAGGGACTAAAACAATATCGCAACTGCCATTTAATAGCTCATATAGTGTGGCTAAACGTTCAGAGACCAAATCCTGGTGAGGTGAAAAATGATCATAGGGAAGGATTTCCCAGTCAGGTAATAAGCGGGTCTTTAATTGCGGGGCAAAAGCGGGTATCTCTTCAAGTAGCCTCTGAGCTTCTTGAGCTTGGGCACAAAAAATGACCATCACCGAAAAAAGACTGCGGTAACGCAGGGCTGATTGGGCTATTAGGGCCGCGTCTGCCGACCCCACCAGGCCAGAAAAGGTAAAGCGCTGCCCAGGCCGCGGAGCGGGTATAGGGGGTGCTAGATTTAATACATCAGACATCTAGGCTCATTATAGAATCAGGTATGAGCTCTGCAAATCAATCTATTAGAAAGTGCCATGCGCTGCTGCCAACAGCAGGGTCTGGTCTCCGCTTAGGGGGAGAGCTACCTAAACAATTTCAAGAATTGGCTGGCAAGCCCATGCTGGCATACGCTGTCGAAGCCTTTTTACAGTGTTCCCATATCGAGTCGATCTGGATAGGGGTAAGCCCAGGATTTATTGATCACCCGATCTTGAAGAGTTTTTCCGATGGAATTAAGCCAATTCGGTTTTTATCTACCGGCGGGCTTACTCGTCAGGAAACTGTGCGCAATACACTGTCAGCCATGCTTGAGTCTGGCATACAGGAAGATGACTGGGTATTAGTGCATGATGCCGCACGTCCTGGTATCACACCAGGCTTGATTGACAAACTTGTTACTGCTGTAGGAGTTAGTAATACAGGCGGATTATTAGCGATGCCACTAGCGGATACTTTAAAGCAGGCAGACTTAGATTCTGTGATTGCGGGCAATATTCCGCATGCAGAAAAAACCATTCCGCGTAAGCATTTATGGCAAGCCCAAACGCCACAGATGTTCGGTGTTCATGATTTATATGAGGCCCTGGTCAACGGCATACGGCTTGAGGCAGATATTACTGATGAAGCTAGCGCTATGGAATTAGCCGGCTTTCAGCCTTTATTAATAGAAGGTGCAAGCCGTAATTT
>CANIMS010000201.1 GCA_947468785.1 Betaproteobacteria bacterium | reverse complement strand
CTTTGATGTTGGGGTTGGAACCGGCGCACTCTCAGTAGTATTGGCAATGCGAGAAATCAAAAAGATTATTGCAACGGATCAAGATGATCGCGCTATAGCTTGCGCCAAGGAAAATATCGCGCGCTTAGGACTATCCTCACAAATAGAAATCCTTAAGACAAATCTATTTCCAGCGGATAAAGCAGCCTTAATCGTTTGCAATCCACCATGGCTACCAGCTAGACCAAGCTCCTCTCTAGAGCATGCGGTGTATGACCCTGAGAGTCAAATGTTAAAGGGCTTTTTGAGTGGACTCAAAGACCATTTACTCAATTCTGGTGAGGCTTGGTTGATTCTTTCGGATTTAGCTGAGCATCTTGGTTTGCGAACACGAGAAGAGCTGCTGACATGGGTTGAGCAAGCTGGCTTAAAAGTACTAGAGCGTATCGATACAAAACCACATCACTCAAAAGTATTTGATAAAACAGATGCATTACATGCGGCGCGCTCTAAAGAAGTGACTTCGCTTTGGCGTTTAGCGCTAAAGTAGTAACACAACAATAGCCCTACTAACCTGATCCCCATTGGGATTGTGGTTGTTTATCAAATGCATCATCCTTAAAATATTTGTAGAGAGTCTGTAGTTACTGAAAAATTTTTCAGTGCAGTTTCCCACTCTTTACTTGTTTAATCTTTAAGGAAATCATTTGTTCTGTAGTTTGCAGCCTAGAAATGCATTGATTATTTCAGGTGTAGTCATAATCCATTTTTTAGTTTTCCTACTATTTTCACCTCCATCTTTTGAGGGGGAAAGATCGCTCGCTTCAGAATCTATGATGGTGAATTTAGTCAATCCAAGTGCACATCAATCCAGTCAAGATCAATACAAGTCAATATCTAAACCGAGCGCAATTACCTCCACTGAAAACCTAAACTCTAGGCAGTCTGAGCTTCCTTCTATCAGCGCTAGCGGGGGAGGGGTTGGTCCTTCATCGAGCCTCATTCCTAGGCAAGTTCTGCATAACCCTAAGCCAAATTATCCCTTGTTAAGTAGAAAGCTAAAAGAGCAGGGCTTGGTGATGATTAAGTTGTGCGTTAACCAAAGTGGTTTTGTGGATGAGGCTAGCGTTTCTAAGAGTTCAGGCTTTCAGGGTTTAGATAAGTCGGCGCTCACAACCTTATCGCAATGGAGATTTCTGCCAGATTCTTCAAACCTCAACTACTCTTCGCAGTGTTTTCAGGCCCCCATTCATTTTAGTCTGGAGGGGTAGTACTTGAATGAAAACAAAACCGTAGAAGATGATTTGAAATGCTTTCGCTCTGCCGACCCTTTGCCAAAGACTATTTCAAGTGAGACTCTGCTTGGTCAAGGAAGGCAAATGTTTATTACTCATGACGGTCAAATGTATCAATTGCGCATTACTAAATTAGGAAAACTCATTTTGACAAAGTAATTATGAAATAGCTTACTAGCCAGCAAGAGCATCTTCATATGCATATAGCCAGCGATTTTTTGTTGTTATCACTGGAGATAGTATATGAAGCATCAAGATGTTTTACGTTATCGAAACAGGCTCGCCTGGTTTTCATCAATTGCATTGTTGTGCGGAAGCTCTTTTTCAAGTTGGGTTAAAGCTCAAGATATTGAATTGCCCAGAATTGATATTGTTGGTCGTGAGCAAAATGCCTCGAGCAAAATTCCTGGGACAGTCGATGTGATTGATCAAAAGAGAATGGAGGAGTTGCAGCCTCAATCATTGCAAGATGTTTTAAGGACGGTTCCTGGCGTCAATATTCGAGGGGATGAAGGGGGTTTTGGGGCTATTCCTAATATCGGCATACGAGGTTTGAATCCCAGTCGTAGTTCGAAAGTGTTATTGCTGGAGGACGGCGCACCAATTCAACCTAGCCTATTTATTTCTAACGCTTCCTACTACAGTCCTCCAGTCGAGCGAATTGGTGGGATTGAAGTATTAAAGGGCGCATCAGGTCTTCAATATGGACCCTCTAATATTGGAGGGGTAGTAAATTACCTCACCAAAACACCATCACAAGGCTTTAAGTTAACCGGCAAGGTTGGCGACTATGGCTATCGCTTGGCAGAGATAGAAGCCGGAGGTAAGTCGTCCACAAATGGTGCAATTGGTGGAATTAACCTAATTCAATCTGAGTCCAATGGATATCAAGGAAATGGTTTTAAGATGTACGACATCCTCATGAAGGGCGGCATTGAGGTTGGGCAAAATCAGTGGCTAAGCCTTAAGTACACGCATTACGATAACAATATCAATACGTCTTATGTAGGTCTGCGTCCAACCCAATATATCAATCGCTCTAGTGATAATCCGGCACCTAATGATCGTTTTATTACTCAAAGAAATGCAGTAGACATCAATCACTCATTGGAGCTTGATTCAGATACCAAAATCAATACTTTGATGTATTGGAGTAAGCTGTCCCGAAACTATTGGCGACAAAGTATTGTGAAGCGAACTCAAGACGCTACGATTTTTAAGGCCTGTAATGTTGGGTCTGACTGTCAGGTCGGTCGAAATCGAGAGTTTCAAATGTTGGGTATCGATTCTCGAGTAAATCATGCCTATAAAGCCTTGGGAATTGCTAACGAGGCGGAGTTTGGTGTGCGTTTACATACGGAATCTCAAATCAATCAGTTGGTGAGCTCAAAAACATTGGCATATTCTGGGCGGGTTTCACTTCATGAAAACAATCAGGCTAACTCGATTGCCTTGTATGGACAGAATCGATTCCTATTAACTGAGAACTTTGCTTTAATACCAGGGGTGCGAGTTGAAAGCTATAACCAAACGCGCTCAAATGTCATCACCGGCAAGTCGGGAAGCGCTAAAAATGTGGAAACCATTCCGCAAATTGGGGCAACCTGGCAACTCATACCGCAAGCCCAAGTCTATGGCAGCATTTACAAGGGATTTGCACCGGCTCAATTAGCGACAGCGATTGATGACAAGGGGGTCGATCAGCAATTGGCCCCAGAGCGTTCTACCAATATGGAATTGGGATTACGAGGGCGGTCAGGAGCCTTTTCTTATGATTCAGCTATTTTTAGCATGAACTTTAGCAATCAAATTGTGAACCAGAGTTTGGCTGCGGGAATTTCAAAGGCCAACGGAGGTAAAAGTTTGCATCAGGGCGCCGAAGCATCTCTGGGTTATGAGTTAGGTTATGGCTGGGCGATGAATGCTAATGCCACTTACATACCGGTTGCAAAGTTTGTTGGTACCAATTCTTTGGGGCGTGACGGCAATCGCATTCCTTATACCCCTAAACTGACATCCAACCTAGGTGTCAGTTATGAAAAGAAGGGCTTTAATACTTTGCTTAGCTTAAATTATGTTTCCAATCAGTATGCCGACTCAGCAAATACTGTGGTTCAAAATGCTATTGGAACGTTGGGTGAGGTGCCCGCTTTTACAACTGTTAATTGGAGTGCTAACTACGCCATTAATAGAGATTGGAAGGTGTTTGGAGCAGTAAATAATGTGTTTGATAAGCGTTATATTTCTAGCCGTAGTCCAGATGGTATTTTTGCTGGAGCACCGCTGAATTTTCAAGCTGGCATGAGCTATCAATTTAATTAATGTGAGTAATTGATTGCTAAGAAGGTCAAACGCCACCTTAGAAGGTGGCGTTTGCTTATTACGTACTTCAATATGGTGGAGTCGGCGGGAATCGAACCCGCGTCCGCAAATCCTCCACAACAAGTTCTACATACTTAGTCATATCATTTAATTTAATCAGCTAGACACGGATTGACACGTTTCCAACTAACGATTCACTAAGTTTTCGTACTATTCTTCGTGACACAAAATAGTCTTATCTCTTGTATATGACCCTGATGTAGCTTGCGCTACCTGACCCAAGAGAGAATCAGTTCAGGGGCAACCGCAATTAAGCGGCTAG
>CANIMS010000200.1 GCA_947468785.1 Betaproteobacteria bacterium | reverse complement strand
TTATATAGACCTAGCTGGAATGCTCAAATGTTAAGCATTAATGACAAAGCTCTAGGAAATGGTTTACATTCTGATTTAGATATAAAAATAAATACTGTCGCATTAAAAGATGTGATATGTAGATCAAAAAAATGGAGACTTTAATGATCGAAATGTATTCTCACCCTATTCGAAAAATAGCAAAGATTAGCGCAGCCTTGATCGGCTCTGCTTTCTTTTTAACTCTCTCATCACCTTCCTACTCACAGGGAGCGTATCCAAATAAACCCATTCGTCTTGTAGTGCCCTTCCCTGCAGGCGGTGCAACTGATAACGTGGCAAGACCGCTGCAAAATGAATTGCTGACTACCAATAAATGGAATGTGATCATTGATAACAAACCGGGTGCTGGTGGCAATATCGGCGCTGAAATTGTTGCAAAGTCTGCGCCCGATGGTTACACCTGGTTAATGGCTTCAGTAGGTACACATGGAATCAATTTACCCCTATATACCCAAGGCGGCGGAAAATTGCCTTTTGATCCAATCAAGGATTTCACACCCATTACTTTGGTGGCAGAGTTACCAAACGTCTTGGTTCTCAATCCAGAATTTGCTGCAAAAAATAACATCAATAGCGTGAATGACCTGATTGCCTACGCCAGAAAGAATCCAGGCAAGGTCAATATGGCCTCTAGCGGCAATGGCACCTCGATTCACATGGCGGGCGAACTCTTCAAGTCAATGACTAAAACCTATATGGTTCATTTACCGTATAAAGGCAGCCCACCGGCTGTTACCGATTTGATGGCAGGAAACGTCGACATCATGTTTGACAATCTACCTTCCTCTATTAACCACATCCGCTCAGGCCGACTCAAAGCTTTAGCAGTCACTAGTGCAAAACGTTCACCTGCATTTCCCGATCTTCCCACTATTGCGGAAGCAGCGAACTTGCCTGGGTATGAAGCAACCTCTTGGTTCGGGATTGTAGGTCCAGCAAATATGCCTGCAGATATTTTGAATAAGGACAGCACAGAATTAATGGCAGCAATCAATAGTGCCTCAGTCAAAGAAAAATATCTGGCGATGGGAGCTCAACCTGTAGGCAATACTCCAGCGCAATTTGCTAATTTTATTAAGGCAGAAATTGCTAAATGGACAAAGGTTGTAAAAGAATCTGGCGCTAAGGTTGACTAGGCCAAATAGTTCACCATTAGTTGGCACAATTTAAAAGAGGGGCATTGCCCCTCTTTTTTATTTGGCTAGATTAGATAAAAGCTTTGTGGGGGTGATGACCTCGGGATCCAATACCAACTCAATGAGCGCGCCACGATTGCTTTTGAGGGCGCCGGCAAAAGCAGCGGCAAATTCTTCAGTTTGAGTCACACGATATCCAGGAATACCAAAGCTATCTGCAAACTTTACAAAATCGGGATTTGTTAAACCCGTTCCCATGACACGCTTGGTAAATTCTCTCTCTTGATGCATGCGAATCGTTCCAAGCATGCTGTTATTCACTACTAGAATAATTGGATAAGATTCATATCGAGCAGCAGTAGCCAGTTCTTGGCAATTCATCATGAAGTCGCCATCACCACATACAGCGATTACAACGCGTTTTGGATCAGCAATCTTTGCCGCAATGGCAGCTGGCAAACCATAACCCATAGACCCGTTGGCTGGAGCAAGTTGAGATCGGATTGGGCCATAGGGATAAAAGCGATGAACCCAAGTAGCAAAGTTGCCTGCACCATTGGTAATAATGGCATCTCGCGGAATGAAATTAGGCAGCGAAGCCATGATGTGCGCTAACTGCAAGTTGCCAGGGACAGTTACCGGGGAAGACCATTCTAAATATTCCGCATGCGCTGTTTGCATGCGTTTGGCAGAATATTCAGTAGTCATTTGAATTTCATCAAGAGCAGCACAAAAATTTTCTGGGCTGCAATTAATGGCAAATTCAGGTCGGTAGACTCGCCCTAGCTCATCAGGACTTGAAAGCACATGTATGAGGGTATTCTTTGCTTTCGGTGGGGTCAGCACACTGTAACCAGCTGTCGTCATTTCTCCGAGCCGCTCACCGATCACCAAAAGAACATCGGCCTCCTGAATTCGTTTGACTAATGAAGGGTTCGCTGCGATGCCAAGATCGCCTGCAAAACAAGGATCCCGATTATCAATCAGATCTTGAGATCGAAAGCTAGTTGCTACGGGTAAGCCCTCTCGGTTCGCCCAAGCCCTCAAACTATTGCAAGCTGCTTCATTCCAATTACCACCACCAGCCAATATCATTGGATTCTTAGCGCCGGTGAAATGCTTCATCGCTTCAGCAAATACCGCTCTATCCAATCCTGGTTGAACAATATGCGCTGCAGCTGTCGGCTTTTCTTCTCCAGTGAGATACAAGACATCTTCAGGGAGCGCAAGAACAACCGGCCCTTTACGTCCTGATTGGGCAATATGAAATGCGTGAGAAACAAATTCATCAATCCGATCAACCCGATCTATGCTGCCAACCCACTTTGCACATTCCGAATACATGCGACGGTAATCAATTTCTTGAAAGGCCTCACGCTCGACCATATCACTTCCTACCTGACCCACTAAGAGCACCATCGGCGTGGAATCTTGAAAAGCGGTATGAATTCCTACCATTGCATTTGAAGCGCCAGGACCACGGGTCACCATTACAACGCCTGGCTTGCCAGTTAACTTCGCATAAGCCTCGCCCATATAGGCAGCACCACCTTCTTGGCGACACGTAATGAAACGAAACTGAGGGTGATCAACTAATCCATCAAGCAAGGGTAAAAAGCTCTCTCCCGGAACGCCAAATGCGAAATCAACACCTTGTCTAACTAATGCATTGGCCAATATTTGTCCGCCATGCATGTTTTTTTTGCTTGTCCCCATTGTTTTCTCTTACACTTTCCTGATGAATACGCTTTCTACCAGCACCTTAGCCGCCCTAGAAGAGATGCTTCAAAATACAGCACGCTCTGCTCCGCCCGATTTTCTACCCATTCAACTGATCGGCGGCAGTGCCGGCACTCAGCCTATTGGACATCTTAATCCTGAATTTATTGCTTTCCTTCAAGAATCCTTAGAAAAACATCCGATCCCATTGATTTCTATCGGCAATGATCAAATGAGTCTTGAACTAGCTCGGCCAAGAGAATTGTCTCAAAGCTTATATCAGCTTGCAGACACAATGCGTTCAGCGGGTTTTATTTCTGGCTGGCGTAATGAAGATTTTGCTTGGTTAGATCAGAATGGTCACCAATTCTTTCGCCTGGAGCGTGCTGCGTTTCGCACCTTTGGCTTTCGGAGTATGGCCACCCACATTAATGGCTTCACCCAAGCCAATACGCTTTGGCTAGGACGTCGAAGTGAAACCAAGTCAACCGATCCTGGCAAACTCGATAACATCGCCGCCGGTGGCATCACCGCTGATGAAACGCCATGGGTCTGCGCAAGTAGAGAGCTTTGGGAAGAAGCTGGGGTTCCTGAAAAAATTGCTGAGAATATCCAACCCATTGGCAGAATTCATATGCGTCGCCCCATTGCTGGTCGAGGCTTTCATGATGAATTGCTATTTATCTATGACTTAGCGCTATCGGATCATTTTGCTCCAAGCAATCATGATGGTGAAGTCAGTGGCTTTATTGAGGTTTCACTTGCTGAGGCGGCTGCTAGGATCCTAGCCGATGAATTTACGAGCGATGCCGCCTTTGTTACAGCTGACTTTATATTGCGTCGCAACAAATAGGCTTTTTTTCTCACACCATTTTTCCAAATTCATGGTTAAATCTAAGCTAAGGATGAAACAGGGGTGCCCTAGTCATTAGGCGCTGAGAAAGACCCTAAAACCCGATCCAGGTAATGCTGGCGTGGGGAGTTACATCAGACCGACACCCGGTTTCGTCCATCTAAAACAGCTAGGAGATGG
>CANIMS010000199.1 GCA_947468785.1 Betaproteobacteria bacterium | reverse complement strand
CGGTGGCTGATTACCTAGGGTCGCAACAATATCGAACTGAGTCATGGTTAAACCCATCTCCTTGATATGTGCAGCCGAATGCGCCTCAAATGCCTGGTATGCCTGAACCAACTCCTTAACAAGCGATAGATGATTCATAGGTTTACCTCAATTTAGTCTGTATGCGTACTATTTTAGTACTAGTTCGTACTAATTGCAATAACTCATTAAATGGAGGAAGCACTACCCCCCGCAATAAATTACTCGACCGTAACGTCCGAGTTCTGAACGGGGGTCACTAGTTATTTCTTTCTGAACTCTTTATGACACGCATTACAGCTATCTCTTGCCTGCTCAAACGCAACTTTTAACTTCTTTTGGTCCTTGAGTTCTGCGACCTTTACTAGATTCACTGTTTTTGTCTCTAGATCTTTAGCCATCTTCTTAAATTGGTCTTCCTCTAGCCAAATATCATCTTTAGCTTTGGTGTCACCCCTCTCACTACCCGCCACAAAACCTTCCCAAGGTAACTGGCTGAGGTACTCCACCTTTTTGGCATCCACAATGACCGCATTTGGGTCATATGGTCTCGAGCCATCTACCGTCTGAAGAATGCGACTCCAGTAAGTCGCCATTAATGTAAAGGCGGCTTTGCGATGTTTAATAGCTTGCTCAATTTTGCGATCTTCTTGAGCAATACTGGCTGTAGATGCGAACAGGGTTAGTAAGGCTAAGGAAATAATTTTCTTCATTTGAAATTCTATCAATTAATGAAACATTGGATAAAGAATCATTCCAGCAACAGCGGCAGCAATAACAACCACTGGCTCAGTTAACTTCTTATATTTCCACAGTAATACAGTAGTCACAATAGCCAATACAGCAGTCGGAACGTCCACAATGGAGCGCTGAGCAATCACAATGACTGAACCTGTAATTGCGCCAACTGCGGCGGCAGTTACTCCGTCAATAAAAGCAATCAGACTTGGGTTCTTGCCATACTTCTTAAAGTACGGCGCTGGGATAACGGTAAACAAGTAGCAAGGCACAAAGGTGGCTAATGCCGCAACACTGGCACCTGTAAAACCGGCAATGAGATAGCCAATAAAGCCTACCGTAATGACTACAGGTCCGGGGGTAATCATCGCAACAGCAACAGCATCGACAAACTGCTTTTCAGTTAACCACTGATGTTCCACTACGACCCCGCCATATAAGAATGGAACGATGGCTAAGCCTGAACCAAATACAAACGCCCCCGCTTTGGTAAAGAAGATAGCTATTTGACTTAATAAGGACAAATCGAAGCTACCCCAAATACTCGTAAATACTGGTACTTGAGTAACAGCAAGTCCATTCAGTCCACCACTCTTAAACCATTTAGGTGGTGCTTTAACGAATAAGGTAATAAAGCCTGCCGCAAATACCAAAGAAGCAATTTCAGATTGAGTGATGACGGTACTTATTACCATCACTAAAAATATTGCCCAAAGTAACTTATCTTTACCCACAGTTTTCTTAGTGAGCTTTTGAGCGCTAATCGCAATGATTCCAATGACAGCGGCTCCAACACCATAAAACACGGAGCGCATCCACGCTAAGTCACCGTAAGCAACATATGCCCAGCCTAGAGCAACCACCATTAAAAATGAGGGGACCACAAAAGCAATTCCCGCCAGCGTTGCCCCCAGAATGCGGTAGTGAACATAGCCCATATAAATGGCTAACTGAGCCGCCATTGGACCTGGTGCCATTTGCGCTAAAGCCATACCTTCTTTGTAGTCTGCTTCGGTGATCCACCCATATTTTTCTACGAGGTCACGATTCATATAGCCCGCTAGAGCTACAGGACCACCAAAGCCCCAAGTGCCGAGCTTGAGCATATAGAGGACTAATTGCCAAAGGCTGTAACTTGGTTTTGAATCTAACTGGGCTGTCTCCATAACGATCTCTTTAATTTTTATTTTTTATGATGAGTCATCATACGCCGAGATTATGCGTGCGCTCAAGGGGTTCCATTGAGAACGATAAGTTTAATTACAGTAGATTAAGTCCAAAGTTTTTCATCAAGATAGAAAATAAGCCGAATAGAAGTACGGTGAGAACTACGCATACGCCCAACGTCAACCAAAATCCAATCCGTGGCAGAAGATAAGGAAAAAATAAGAACATCGGCAATGTAGGGATCACGTACCAAAAGGTGTAATAAGCGTGATTGGCTATTTTCTCTTCTGGCTGGTTTTCAAAATAAAGCCACACTAGAGTTAAAAGTGTCATCAGTGGCAATGCCGCAATAAATCCACCCAGTCGATCACTTCTTTTGGCAACCTCAGAAATGAATACAACTATTCCTGCGGTCAATAAGTATTTGGTAATGATCCAAGCCATAGAAGCCTTTAGTGTTGTGGGTTATCCGATTATAGGAATGTCGCTTAAACCGACATTACGCATATATACGCATACACGTATGTATAGAAACCTACTTTCTTTGATTAAGTTTGCCCGAGCTCCATATGTCTAGTTGCCGTTGAGCTTCAGCAGTAATGCCATCAATAGAATCTTGAGGTAACTGCTTTAGGCATTCAGCCAACGCTTCGGGGCTGAGCTTTTCAGCAGGCTTGTTCTTCTTGATTTCTTGGGATGATTTGCCATCCCAGGCAAATGGATTGCTAAACGCTGGTGTATCGGGCAGACAGTCGTCTCTATAGACTGGCGCATCATCTGTAGCAAATGGCGTAAATGAAATCGTTCTTTCAAAGATGAGTGATTTGCCTGTTGGCGTGGGTGGCAAAGCAGGCATAGACTTCATTGCCCTTCTAGCCAATTGCTCCGCTTTATCAGAAGTTTTCCAAAGCGTTTCAACTTTGACAAGAGTTCCATTTGGAGCAATTTCTATTCTAAATCTGACTTGCCCTTGGTCCGGACCCTCTACAGCTGCGCCCATCATACTTCGTACTTGCTGACCGAAAGAGTGGCGATATCCTTTGCTATTTTTTAATGTGTATTTGGATGCGAATGCCCACTCTTCCGAAGTTGGGGCTGATGGTGCCGCTAATGATGCCGGTTGTTTATCGCTTCCTAGAATAGGATTTAGATCATTACTATTTTTAGCAATAGGATCTTCTAGTCGAACCTCAATAATGTTGAGATTTACATCTTTGGGTTTAGCAAAGATAAAGCCCTCATAGGTAGCCCACCACAGAATTAGCCCAAGATGAACGGCAATTGATAGCCAGAGCGCAAAAAGGAGTCTGGGGGGCTTTTTTTTCATCAACTTAGGAGCTTATCCGATATAAGTTCCAATTGGAACTATCCAATTACTCTTAACCCAGTAACAAACTGTTTTGGCTGAGCACCTAATCTAGCGTCTCTAATTTTGCGTTTTTTATAGACTGAGAACACGCTTTCAGCACTCAAATCGAATCCTCTAGGCGAGCGATAGCCTTTTTGGGTAAGAGTCTCTGAGATCCTTTTAAAGGTCATCTTTTCCTGATCTCTCATTTGAATAATGCTGTCTGAGAGCTCCTTTTGATAATCGGAGTAAGCCCCAATCATTAGCGATTGAGTTTTGATGACTACTTCGAATTTGACAGCAAAACCTTGAAGCTCTACTACCCCCGTTGGGATCACTCCACGGTAACACTCTTTGCCAGATTGCGTGGCTTATCGACATCAGTGCCTAGAGCACAAGCAGTGTGATACGCCAAGAGCTGCAATGGAACTACATGCAGTATTGGCGAAAGATTGCCGTAGTGTTCAGGCAAACGAATCACATTGATACCTTCGCTACTAGTGATCTCGGTATCTTGGTCAGCAAAGACATACAGGTTTCCACCACGGGCTTTAACCTCTTGCATATTGGATTTGAGCTTTTCCAATAGGTCATCCTTAGGTGCTACGGTGACCACCGGCATCTTGTCAGTAACCAGCGCTAAGGGTCCGTGCTTTAACTCACCTGCTGGATAGGCTTCGGTAT
>CANIMS010000198.1 GCA_947468785.1 Betaproteobacteria bacterium | reverse complement strand
GGAAGCGCAATCGGTTGCGGAGCTCACTTAGTTGGCTTGCGTCGTACAGAAGTAGGTCACCTCAGTCTGGAACAGTCTTTTACTATTGAATCTATTCAACAAGGTCTTCACGATAGCGCTAGTTACATTCTGCCGATTGATGCCTTATTGCAAACCTTGCCTCATTTAACAGTAGACGAACAGCAAGCTAAACGTCTAGAGATGGGGCAACGCGTCCCGCTCAATTTGCCTTCGATTGAGGCCTTAGTGCGGATTTATCGTGCTACTGCTGCCCCCCATAATTTTATCGGTACTGCTGATTGGCGATCCGGAGTTCTTCATCCGAAACGTTTAATTTCTCAGGCTCATTAATCAATCATTATTTATAACCCACTTATCCTTAACTTTAGAAGCTTCACATGACTAAACGCGCACTCCGTAATATCGCCATCATCGCCCACGTTGACCACGGTAAAACTACTCTGGTTGATCAACTCTTGCGCCAATCAGGCACATTCCGCTCAAATGAAAAAATGACCGAACGCGTCATGGATTCAAATGATTTGGAAAAAGAGCGTGGCATTACTATTTTGTCCAAGAATTGCTCAGTTGAGTACGACGGTACCCATATCAATATTGTTGATACCCCAGGACATGCTGACTTTGGTGGTGAAGTAGAGCGCGTACTCTCCATGGTTGATGGTGTGTTGCTTTTGGTTGATGCAGTTGAGGGACCAATGCCACAAACGCGCTTCGTGACTAAGAAAGCACTAGCACTCGGTTTGAAGCCGATCGTAGTGATTAATAAGGTTGACCGTCCAGGTGCACGTTGTGATTATGTTATCAACGCAACCTTTGAGTTATTTGACAAACTTGGCGCTACTGAAGAGCAGCTCGATTTCCCCATCATTTATGCATCTGGTTTAAATGGCTATGCAGGCTTGACAGAAGATGTGCGTGAGGGCGATATGCGTCCATTGTTCGATGCTGTCTTAGAACATGTTCCTGTCCGTGACGATAATCCAGATGGTCCTTTGCAATTTCAGATCTCTTCAATTGACTACAACAGTTATGTAGGAAAAATTGGTATTGGTCGTGTAAACCGTGGCCGCGTTAAGCCTGGCATGGAAGTGATTTGTATGAATGGCCCGGATGGCGTGCCATTTAAAGGACGTGTTAACCAAGTATTGAAATTCAAAGGCTTAGAGCGAGAGGTTGTTGACGAAGCCTTTGCTGGTGATATCGCTCTGATTAACGGCATTGAAGAGTTGGCTATTGGCACGACTGTCTGTGCAGTGGATACGCCTGAAGCATTGCCTATGCTCAAGATTGATGAGCCAACTTTGACCATGAACTTCATGGTGAACACCAGCCCATTAGCTGGCCGCGAAGGAAAGTTTGTTACTAGTCGTCAGATCCGTGAACGTTTAGATCGTGAGCTCAAGTCCAACATGGCTTTGCGCGTTAAAGAAACTGACGATGACACTGTATTTGAAGTGTCAGGTCGTGGCGAATTGCATCTCACCATCTTGGTAGAGACAATGCGTCGTGAAGGTTATGAGATGGCTGTTTCTCGTCCACGCGTGGTATTTCATGAAGAGAATGGCGTGAAGATGGAGCCATACGAAAACTTAACGGTGGACGTAGAAGACTCTACTCAAGGTGCTGTGATGGAAGACTTGGGTAAGCGCAAAGGTGAACTGCAGGATATGGTGAGCGATGGTAAAGGCCGTACCCGTCTTGAGTACCGTATTCCAGCGCGTGGCTTGATCGGATTCCAAGGTGATTTCATGACTATGACACGTGGCAACGGTTTGATGAGTCATACCTTTGATGCTTATGCGCCTGCTAAAGATGGTATTTTGGGCGAGCGCCATAACGGTGTATTGATTAGCCAAGATGATGGTGAAGCAGTTGCTTACGCTATTTGGAAGCTGCAAGACCGTGGCCGTATGTTTGTAAAACATGGCGATCCTGTTTATGAGGGCATGGTGATTGGTATTCATAGTCGTGACAATGACTTGGTTGTGAACCCGATTAAAGGTAAGCAATTAACCAACGTGCGCTCTTCTGGTACTGATGAAGCAGTTCGCTTAGTTACTCCAATTGATCTGACTTTGGAATATGCAGTTGAATTCATTAGCGATGATGAATTGGTTGAAGTAACGCCTAAGAGTGTGCGTGTCCGTAAGCGCCATTTGAAAGAGCATGATCGTAAGAAGGCTTCACGCGAGTAAACTTCGCAAGAGTCTAAAAAAGTCACCTGCGGGTGGCTTTTTGCTTTAAGGATGCATGTCATCAAATCGTCATATATATTTCTATATAATTGGAAATATGAAAAATACAATTGCTGTACAGGCTTTTCTAGCCCTAGGGCAGGAGTCTAGGCTTAACATCTTCCGCTTGATTGTTCAGCGTGGCGATGAAGGCTTAACCCCTAGTCAAATCATTGAAAAATTAGGGATCCCGAATGCGACCCTAAGTTTCCACTTAAAAGAGCTAGTCAATTCCAACCTGCTGCTAGTAGAAAGACAGAGCAGAAATTTAATTTATCGACCCAATGCAGACTTGGTTGAAGAATTAAGTGATTTTTTGCTTGATAACTGCTGTGGTGGAAAAGCGTGTACTCCTATTAAACCATCTAGGAGGGCAAAACAATCATGAGACCTTACAACATTCTTTTTTTATGCACTCATAATTCAGCGCGCTCCATTATTGGAGAGGCCTTAGCTTCTACACACCCCAGTGGTAAATTCATAGGCTATTCAGCAGGATCTACACCGGGTACCAGAGTAAATCCTTTTGCTGCGGAAATTGCTAAAGAGTTAGGTATGGACGTGGCGCTGCTCAAATCCAAAAGTTGGGATGTATTTAGTGAGCCCAATGCTCCTCAAATGGATTTCATTATTACGGTTTGCGATAACGCAGCAGGAGAGGTCTGCCCCTTTTGGCCCGGTCATCCAGTAAGCGCCCATTGGGGCTTTCCAGATCCCTCACAAGTAGTGGGCACCGATCTAGAAAAGAGGGCAGCATTTAATGAAGTGATGAATGGCCTAAAAAAACGCATTGATATTTTGGCATCGATGCCCTTAGAAAAACTAGATTCAATGAGTCTCAAAGAGATTCATACCAAGTCATGAATACCTTAACTAAAAAGCTGTCTTTTTTGGATCGGTATTTAACGATTTGGATATTCACTGCTATGGCAGTCGGTATTGGATTAGGCTATTTTTTCCCAGGCATTGAAGGGCTCATTAACAGCTTTCAAGTGGGCACTACCAATATCCCCATTGCGATTGGCTTGATACTCATGATGTATCCCCCTTTTGCGAAGGTGCGTTATGAAGACTTGCCCGATGTCTTTAAAGAAAAAAGAATATTTGGCATCTCTCTGTTGATGAATTGGATCATTGCACCTACCTTGATGTTCTTCTTAGCGATTACTTTTGTGCCTGATCGCCCGGAATATATGGCTGGATTAATATTGATTGGAATTGCTCCTTGCATTGCGATGGTGATTATCTGGAACGATCTTGCTAAGGGATCCACAGAATATGCGGCCGGCCTGGTAGCATTTAATGCCATCTTTCAAGTGCTGTTCTTTAGTCTCTACGCTTACTTTTTCCTCACAGTACTCCCGCCGTATTTTGGCTTGGCGGGATCGGAAATTAGCGTCAGCATGGGGCAGATTGCCCAAAGTGTATTGATCTATCTAGGCGTACCCTGCATTGCCGGAATGTTGACTAGGGTAGTGATGCTTCAATTTGTCTCTAAGGAGTGGTATCACGAGCATTTTGTGCCACGTATTGGCAAAATCACTTTAATCTCTTTGCTCTTTACTATCCTCGTGATGTTTAGTCTCAAGGGCAATTTAATCTTGAGCCTACCAATGGATGTGGTAACGATCGCCGTTCCATTGCTGATTTTCTTTGTGGTGATGTTCTTATTAACCTTTTGGGTCACCGGAAAAATGGGAATTGATTACAAG
>CANIMS010000197.1 GCA_947468785.1 Betaproteobacteria bacterium | reverse complement strand
CGATATCAAGAATCGGAAACGATTGAGGCGGGTGATGAGCCAGGCTTACTGAAGATTCATGTCGGCGCTCAAGAGTGGATTTTTGGACTGAGCATCTGCTATGACCTTCGTTTTCCAGAGCTGTACAGAGGTTTAGGTCAGGTAGATTGTCATATCATTCCGGCGGCCTTTACGTATACGACAGGCAAGGACCATTGGGAAATTCTGCTACGCGCCCGAGCCATCGAAAATCAATGCTATGTCTTAGCTTCTGCTCAGGGTGGTACTCACCTTAATCAACGACGTACATGGGGTCACAGCATGCTAATTGACCCCTGGGGCGATGTACTAGCCAATCTCCCTGAAGGGGAAGGTTTTATTTCTGGGGTATTGTGCAAAGATAAAGTAAACGAGGTACGCTCTAAGTTACCTGCCCTCACCCATCGAAGACTTTAAATTACCGAAAGATTTTCCCAATCAATGAATGCACCAGAAGCACTGTTCCCCAATCATTGGACCAAAGCTAAAAAACAAGCTGACCTCCTAAAAGTAGCAAAATCAATTTTGCTTGAACCCACTGGGCTCACAGAACAGGATCTGCATCGCACTTTTGGCGATATGTTTACGCATCGTCTAGATGACGCTGATCTTTATTTCCAACATACTCGTAGTGAAAGTTGGAGTCTTGAAGAAGGAATTGTGAAATCGGGAAGCTTCAATATCGATCAAGGTGTGGGTGTCCGCGCCATCTACGGTGATAAAACGGCATTCGCCTATTCCGATGAAATTAATCTAGAAGCACTCAATAAAGCAGCCAAGGCAACACGAGTCATCGGTCCGCAAGGCGGCAAACAAGCTGTTGCTAGCAAGCTCTTTAATCCTGTCTCCAACAAACTCTATTCCGATATTAATCCGCTTAATTCTTTACAACCCACAGAAAAGATTGCGCTGCTGGAAAGCATCGAGCGGCGAGCAAAAGCCCGTGATCCTCGCATCATTCAAGTGATGGCGAGTTTAGCTGGCGAGTTTGATGTGGTCTTAGTTGTGCGGGCGGATGGATTATTGGCTGCTGATATTCGTCCCCTAGTGCGAGTCTCAGTTCATGTTATTGCCGAACAAAATGGTCGTCGTGAATCCGGGTCCTCAGGTGGTGGAGCACGTCATGATTATCAATACTTTGATACTGCCATCATCAATCGCTATGTTGACGAAGCAGTAGATGGCGCCTTAGTGAACTTAGATTCACGACCCGCGCCTGCTGGACCGATGACCGTAGTGATGGGTCCAGGTTGGCCAGGAGTCTTACTCCATGAAGCAGTTGGTCATGGTCTAGAGGGCGACTTTAATCGCAAGGGCTCCTCAGCCTTTGCTGGGCGCATTGGACAGCGTGTAGCAGCTAAGGGCGTCACCGTAGTGGATGATGGCACGCTATCAGGTCGTAGAGGGTCACTCAATATTGATGATGAAGGTACGCCTACGCAATGCACTACCTTAATTGAAGATGGCATTTTGAAAGGCTATATTCAAGATAGTCTCAATGCTCGTCTGATGAAAATGCCGCTGACTGGAAACGGTCGTCGAGAAAGTTTTGCTTCATTACCGATGCCACGTATGACAAATACTTACATGTTGGCTGGCAAAGAGGATCCGCAAGAAATTGTGGCCAGCATTAAGCGCGGTCTTTATGCGGTGAATTTTGGTGGTGGCCAAGTCGACATTACTAGCGGAAAATTTGTTTTCTCAGCGTCTGAAGCCTATTGGGTAGAAAACGGAAAAATTCAGTACCCAGTCAAAGGGGCGACCATCATTGGGAGCGGTCCGGAGTCCCTTAAGCAGGTATCCATGATCGGCAATGACCTCAAATTGGATGGCGGCGTGGGGGTTTGCGGCAAGGAAGGACAAAGCGTTCCAGTGGGGGTTGGACAGCCTACCCTAAGGATTGACAGCCTCACCGTCGGCGGAACTGCCTGATATTGCCCAATTACGGCTTAAAATAGCCGTATGAGCCAACAAAATACTAATCCCGCCAATTGGTACTCCGTCGTTGATAAAACGTCGGATACCGACGATCAACGCATTCACAATATTTCTGTTCTGCCTCCGCCAGAACACTTGATTCGCTTTTTTCCTATTTCAGGTACCCCAACGGAAGCCCTGATTAGTAAAACCCGCAAAAAAATTCGCGACATTATTCATGGAAAAGATGATCGTTTACTCGTCATCATTGGGCCCTGTTCGATTCATGATCCAAGAGCTGCATTGGAATACTGTCATCGCCTCTTAGCTGAGCGTAAGCGTTTTGCTGGTGAATTAGAAATTGTGATGCGTGTGTATTTTGAAAAGCCACGAACCACTGTTGGTTGGAAGGGCTTGATCAATGACCCTTATCTAGACGAAAGTTACCGCATCGAAGAAGGTCTTCGCCTCGCACGCCAAGTTCTGATGGAAATTAATCGTCTTGGAATGCCAGCAGGTAGTGAATTCCTCGATGTTATTTCTCCGCAATATATTGCTGATCTGATTTCTTGGGGCGCTATTGGTGCTCGAACTACTGAAAGTCAAGTGCATCGTGAACTTGCATCCGGTTTATCAGCTCCCATTGGTTTTAAAAATGGTACTGATGGCAACATCAAAATTGCAACGGATGCAATCCAAGCTGCAGCTCGTCCACATCACTTTCTCTCTGTTCATAAGAATGGTCAAGTCTCCGTTGTGGAAACCAAGGGCAATAAAGACTGTCACGTCATTTTGCGCGGCGGTAAAGAACCTAACTACGAAGTACAGTACGTCAATGCTGCTTGCGCAGAGCTAGAAGCAGCCAAGCTTCCAGCCGGATTGATGGTGGACTTATCTCATGCAAACTCCAGTAAAAAACATGAGCGTCAAATCGTTGTTGCCGACAATATTGCTGAGCAAATTGAATCCGGTTCACACCAAATTTTTGGCGTCATGATTGAAAGTCATCTCAACGATGGTGCACAAAAATTCACGCCCGGAAAAGATGATCCTGCCAAACTCGAATACGGTAAGAGCATCACTGATGCCTGCATTAACTGGGATGACTCAGTCAAAGTACTTGAGCGCCTTGCTACAGCTGTAAAGAAACGCAGAAGTAAGAAAAAGTAAGTACAACTTCATCAAGTAATCCTGATGAACTGAAAGAGACTAAATTATTTAGTCTCTTTTTTTTCGTGCTTCCAGAGTACATCAGTACCGCCTGCGGCACGATTGAGGATACGCGCTAGAACAAATAGCAAATCTGAGAGGCGATTGACATACTGACGAGGAGAGTCGTACAGAGGCTCAACCCAACCTAAGCGCACAATTGAACGTTCAGCTCGTCTACAAACTGTTCGGCAAACATGAGCTTGCGCTGCTGCCCGTGTTCCTCCAGGCAAAATAAATTCAGTTAATGGTGGCAGTTGCTTGTTGTACTTTTCAAGCCAGACATCGAGCTGGCCAACATGCTCTGGATTGAGAAGCTTGTAATTCGGAATACACAGCTCCCCACCCAAATCAAATAAATCATGCTGGATTTGCAAAAACAGCTCTTGTAGCTCTGGGGCAATACTTGCCGGGATCTCTTCGGTCATCAAGACGCCGATTTCAGAATTCAACTCATCGACGTCTCCCATAGCGCAAATCCGCAAATGGTCCTTCTCAACGCGGCTTCCATCACCTAGACCAGTCATGCCTGAATCACCAGTTCTGGTGGCTATTTTCGATAGTCGATTTCCCATGAGCTTAATTATAGGTAAATGGCTAAAATGTTCGTATGAATATGGTGACCCCGCCCCCCGATATAGCCGCTATCAGCGCACTTCAGTCCAAACTCGTTTCTGCTTTGCGCCCGATCCTCCCAGAGCACGCCCTGTTATGGGAGCCTGAGGACACGATTCCCTACGAATGCGATGGATTAGCAGCCTATCGCCGTATGCCTTTGGCAGTAGCCTTGCCCGAAACCGAAGAGCAAGTAGCCCAAATCCTGAAAAT
>CANIMS010000196.1 GCA_947468785.1 Betaproteobacteria bacterium | reverse complement strand
TGTTGATACCTCGGGTTTTTAAGCAATTTATCAAGATGAATGAAATAATGGGGTCACCATGGTTGACCCCAATTCATCTTCTCAAGCGACCTCAATGAGCGCGAATGATAATCATTCATTTCATGCTCATAAACGGGGTGATGCCAAGCATTCACATAGCAAGCAAGTTTCTAATCAAAATCTCTTATTAATTGCCTTAGTTCTGACTCTAGGATTCGCTGGGGTCGAAGGTGCTGCGGCTTACTTTGCTAATTCATTAGCGCTGATATCCGATGCTGGTCACATGGTGACTGATGCTGCAGCGCTGGGTTTGGCATTACTCGCTCAAATTATTTCCCGTCGTCCACCTTCAGCAAAACATTCCTTTGGATTTGGTCGTGCTGAGGCCTTAGCAGCATTTGTCAATAGCTTGGTAATGCTTGCTCTAGTAGCGTGGATTGTGTATGAAGCCATTACTCGTTTCTATGATCCCCATAAAGTTGATGGTCTGACAGTTACTGTGGTGGCAGCAATCGGTCTGGTAATGAATATTGTTGTAGCTTGGGTGTTATCACGCGACAAAAAAAGTGTGAATACTCGCGCTGCCTTAGTGCATGTCATGGGCGATTTACTAGGATCGATTGCCGCCTTAATTGCCGGTGTGGTGATTCAGTTAACAGGTTGGATGCCAATTGATGCCATTCTTTCTATTTTGGTATCGCTACTCATTTTGAAATCCACCATCAATATTCTGCATGAGTCTTATCACTTCTTGATGGAGGGTGTACCTCTCCATATTGATTACTTGGCAGTGGGTAAAGATTTAAGAGCTGTGCCTGGTGTATTGGCTGTTCATGATCTGCATGTATGGGAAATGACGCCCAGCTTTCCAGCCTTAATTGGCCATATTGAAATTGCCCAAATACAAGAGTGGCCGGCAATCATGTCACGCATTAACGCGATGTTGCTCGATAAGCATGGGATTGATCATGTGACCTTGCAGCCAGAAGAAGTGGGTTCTGATGACGAGCATAACCATGGAGACAGCACTGCCGTTGGTAGCACTCAGTTCCATCAAGGCGACACCTTTTATGTTGAGTGCGTGAATGGTGAGAGTAGGCATCGAATGGCTTATCACGCCTGGGGTGATCCTTCTAACCCCCGAGTTTTACTCTGCGTGCATGGCTTAACTAGGCGGGGTAGCGATTTCAAGACCTTAGCGCAAGCAATGTGCCAAGACTATTATGTCGTCTGCCCTGATGTGGTGGGTCGAGGTGATTCTGATCGTTTAGCCAATCCCATGCAATACGCAGTGCCTCAGTATGTGGCCGATATGATTGCGCTAGTTAAACAACTGGGCGTTTCGCAAGTCAACTGGTTCGGGACATCGATGGGGGGATTAATTGGTATGGTCTATGCAGCCATGCCGAATTCACCCATTAGTAAGTTGTTGATTAATGATGTAGGCCCCCGTATCGAACCTGAAGCAATTGCTCGACTCGGCTCTTATGTTGGTCAACCATTTAGCTTTGCTAATCGGGCCCATGCACTAGAAAAGTTAAATACGATATGCGCTACCTTTGGTGATCACACTCCAGAGGAGTGGGAAGTCTATAACGGTCCGATGTTGGTTCAACGTGAGGGACAATGGGTGATGCATTACGATCCTGATATCGCAGTGCCATTTGCTTCTGTTAATCCAATCATGGCTAAAGCAGGTGAGATGGCTATGTGGCATGCATTTAAGCAGATTCACATTCCAATCTTAATCGTACGTGGCGGTAATTCAGACTTACTTTCTGGTGCTACGGTGGCAGAAATGTGCAAGAGCAATCCTTATGCGCGAAGTATTGAAATACCAAACGTGGGTCATGCGCCCGCATTTGTAAAAGCAGAACAAATTGCGCTAGCAAAAGAATTTTTCGGATAATTACTTCGTATTGCCAATGGCAAATTCTTCCAGTAAATCTGTAAAAGCACCCAACATCATTGATGCTTGGTACGGTGAGCCAGCAGAGATGCATGCTGCTGGCGTTTTACAAATATTGCAATCCCTCAATTTAGACGAAGCTACCTTAATTGCTGCGAAGAATATCGCCCGTACTCATGGCAAAGAGGCTCTCACCAAACTCATTGGTGAAGAGCCAGCCAAGTTATTAATTGGTTATCGTGGTTTGCGTCAAGCGCAGGGTAAGTTAGTTCGTGGTGATGGTGGTCTTAGTGTTGCCGGTCAAGAGGAGATGTTGCGCAAAATGCTATTGGCATTTGGTGACGATCTGCGTGTTGTGCTGATATATCTAGCGTCACGATTACAAACTCTGCGCTGGGTTGCCCAGGAAAAAATGGTCATGCCAAGCGCATGGGCTCAAGAGATTCTCAATATCGATGCGTCTTTGGCGAATCGCCTCGGTATCTGGCAGATGAAGTGGGAGATGGAGGATCTAGCCTTTAGGGTTCTTTCTCCAGAGACCTACCGCGAGATTGCGAAGATGCTTGATGCCAAGCGGATAGAGCGTCAATCTTTTATTGATCAAATTGTTGTTCAATTAAAGGCCGAATTAAAAGCAGCACAAATAGAGGGCGAAGTACTTGGTAGGCCAAAACATATCTATAGTATTTGGAAAAAAATGCAGGGCAAGTCCTTGGATTTTGCCAATCTCTATGATGTTCGGGCATTTCGGGTATTGGTTGCCGATGTCAAATCTTGTTATGCAGTCTTAGGGATTGTTCACAACGTATGGCAACCTGTACCTCGTGAGTTTGATGACTATATTGCTCGGCCAAAACCAAACGGTTATCAATCTCTTCATACTGTGGTCATGAATGAAGGCGGCACTGCTTTTGAAATTCAGGTGCGTACACAAGAAATGCACCAACAGGCGGAGTATGGTTTAGCAGCCCATTGGCGCTATAAGGAAGGTGCATATGTAGGCATGGCTACACCGCCTAATCCCGCCAAGACGAATAAACCTAGTGTTACGCATCAAGCAGGAACGCATAGCGCAGAGGTTGCATACGAACGGCAGATCGCATGGGCTAGGCAACTGATTTCTTGGAAAGAGGATGCCTGGGAACAACTCAAGCATCATGAGATTGATGATCATATTTATGTGCTAACACCTCTGGGGAAAGTAATTTCTTTGGAAAAGGGCTCCACGCCAATTGACTTTGCTTATGCAGTTCATACGAGCCTTGGTCATCGTTGTCGTGGCGCAAGAGTAGATGGCGCTATGGTTCCATTAGGAACCCCATTGCAAAATGGTCAAACTGTTGAAATTATTGCTGTTAAGGACGGCGGCCCTTCGCGAGATTGGATTAGTCCAGATAAACACTATCTGCAATCTCAAAGAGCTCGTCAAAGAGTGCGAGCTTGGTTCAATGCGCTTGATGACGAAGAGGGCGGTCAGGCGGTAAAGACGGTTGAGTCAAAGTCAGAAATCATTCCTGAGACAAAGATTGATTCTGCCCCAGAAATTGTTCTACGAAATAGTAGTAGAAAAAGTTCTCAGAGTGGAGATGTCCTGGTGGTGGGAGTTGACTCATTACTGACGCAATTAGCTCGTTGCTGCAGGCCTGTGCCACCTGATGTTATTGCTGGTTTTGTCACACAGGGTCGTGGCGTTTCGATTCATCGCCGCTCTTGCAAAACGTTTAGAGGTCTTTTAGAGAGATCCCCTGAGCGTGTGATTCAAACAGCATGGACATCATCTAGTTCTCAGTCGGCGCTGGCCGATGAGCAAAAGAAGGTCTTTCCAGCGGATCTTGTTGTGACGGGATTAGATCGCCCTGAGCTCATGCGAGAGTTATTTGAGATTCTGACAAGGCAGGGTGTGCATGTCATTGATTTGCGTAAATCTGCTAAAAAAGGGCTTGCTCAGATCCTTTTGACCGTTGAGGTGAAGGATTCTGAAGTGCTCCGACTGGTACAAAATAGCCTAGAGGAGGTTAAAGGAGTCACCCAAGTACGCCGCCGGTGATAAACTCTATGGCTGTATA
>CANIMS010000195.1 GCA_947468785.1 Betaproteobacteria bacterium | reverse complement strand
TCAGCTCAGCTATTTTAAAAAGCATTGTAGAGGTTGATCCGTCTTGCAGCGATCTACTATCAATACTCAACTTAATACCAATGGCGTATGGATCAGGCACCTCATCAGGTGTAATCAAAAAGGGGCCAAATGGAGCGGATGCAGGCATGTTCTTTCCGCGTACGAAATTGCCCCCATCCGCCTTAATCATGCCACTGCCGCTAATATCGTTATGAACCGTATAACCTGCAATCAAACTCATGGCGTTTTCAGGCTCAACATGTAATGCGCGTTTACCCATAACAACTGCTAGCTCAGCCTCATAACCTACATTGCCAACATCAGGCGGTAACAGTATCGAATCGTATGGGCCAATCACAGTGCAGGCTGACCGGATGAAAATGACAGGCTCAGTTGGATAGGTCATTGAGCGCTCATCTAATGCATCTGTAAAGTTATATGCAGCGCCAACAATCTTTCCTGGATTGAGAATTGGGGAGCAGATTGATATGCTATCAAGCCTCACTACAGCAGCTTGGTCATAGTGGCCACTCTCAATTTTACTGATGATTTTCTTGGTAATTGAGGGTAAACCTGCCGTTACCATCTCAAGCAAATTAGATCCTTCACCTGCAATCATGCCGCTACAACTTTGATGCGAAAGATCTAGTACATGCAAAGAATCACTCAGTAGCACGCCCACTCTGGGTGCTTGCCCATCTTTTATAAATGTCAAATAACGCATAACTACAATCTATGCAACTCGATATTGATCAAGAATATGACGATTAATTTCTATACCAAGACCCGGGCCTTTAGGAACGCTCACCTTACCATTACGCTGAACAATAGGCTCAACAGACAGCAAGTCGCGGAATGGATTTTCACATTGCTCAAACTCGAATAGCGGAGGATTGCCTTTGAAGCTAGGCGGTTGATCTGGAAGTGCCGCCAAGAAATGCAAGGTTGCAGCGACGCCAATGACAGATCCCCATGCATGCGGTACGCACTCTACCCCGTGCGCACTAGCAAGGGTTGCAATCTTACGGCATTCACTGATACCGCCAGCAGCACAAACGTCAGGCTGCACAATATCCATGGCTTTACGGACCACGATATCTCTGAACCCCCAACGGGTAAATTCATTCTCGCCACCAGCGACTGCCATATCAAGAGCGCGAGTCACTTCAACATAACCATCCAAATCTTCAGGAGAAATAGGCTCTTCAAACCATTCAATATCTAATTTTTCAAGCTCGCGACCAATCTTAATCGCTTGAGGCACAGTAAAGCAGTGATTAGCATCAACCATTAAACGCATATCGTCCCCTACTGCTTTTCGGACCGCCTCCACTCGTCTGATATCTAGTTTCAAATCGCCTAAACCAATTTTCATCTTGATAGCCGTAAAGCCATTTTCCTTAAACTCAATGGCCTCTTCAACAGCCTCTTCAATTAAGCGATTCATGTCAATGAAATACAGGCCTGTAGCATAAGCAGTGACTTCATCACGATAGGAGCCGCCAATTAACTTATGAATTGGCTGACCACAAGACTTACCAATAATGTCCCACAGAGCAATATCAATTCCACTAATAGCAGAAATTGCCATACCAGTAGTGCCATAGTCCTTGATGCGGTTATAGAGATCTTCCCAAATAACCTCTACATCAAATGGATCTCTACCAATAATACGAGGACCAAATTGGGTATCGATGAATGCTTTGGACACTGCTGCTGGCCCATAACACTCACCCCAGCCCACTATGCCATCATTGGTTTCAATTTCAACAATGCAAGATCCTCGGGTTTTATAAATCCACCCTCTTGAGGAGGTAAATGGCTTTTCTACAGGCGCAGAAACTACATGAGAAGTAACTTTTTTGATTTGACTCATTGCGATGCTTTCAAATTCTTATATTTATTTTTTTGGCTCTGTAAATACTTTTTTACCCACTACTGCCAAAGTATTCGTTACAGCGACAACCTCAGCCGCTAGAGCTTTTCCAGTAAGACTATCGACTCTTGAGCCACCCTCTTCAGAGGCGGCCCTAAAACGTGGATCCTGAATCGCTTTATTAAAAATAGCGATTAATTTTTCTTGAATCTCAGGAGGCGTTTTTGCAGGAGCAGCTAGGTATGCCATCTGTACAAGCGGACCATATGGAAAAACGTTGTACCCTTTTTCCTTGAAGGTTGGAACAGTAGGCATTGTTTTAATTCGCTCATTCGCAAATACTCCCAAAGGTATCACCAAATTGGAGTCAATCTGTGCCTTACTTTCAGAGGGCTTTAAAACCGCAGCATCAATTTGCTTACCAGCAAGATCAACAATCACCTTAGAACCGCCGGTATATGGAACAGTAATGATCGATGAATTCACAACATTACCCGTCATCACAGCAAAAATATGATTTAAATTATTGCTGCCAGGAGTTCCAATAGAAATTTTTCCTGGACTCTTTTTTACCATTGCCTCAAAGCCATCCAAGTCTTTTGTGGGCCCATCTTTAGGAACAAGAAGTAATAATTGATCTGTTGTCACTCGCGCTATTGGAGCAAATTGCTCATTTTTAAGGGGCGTTAAACCCTGAGCAATCATCGCCATAGTAGAACTAGTGCCCATTCCAATGGTGTAGCCATCTGGCTCGGCATTAGCTACCTTTGTCATGCCAATCGTTCCCGTTGCTCCAGCAACGTTATCGACAACAACCGTAATACCTTCATCGGCCAAAATTTTGGAGATTAATCGAGCCGAAATATCGTTTGATCCGCCCACATTCCAAGGAACTATTAGCTTTATCTCCCTTGTTGGAAAATCAGCGGCTACGGCTGAACCCAAAGCCAAGATGATTCCAAAGGTAAAAGCTAACTTTGCCAAAACGGCATTTTTACAAGTATTCATATTCACCCCTTTAACTAAGAAACATATCCAAACATATCAATGTTATAACAAATAACATTCATTTAGGAAAACAAGTAATTAATCCTCACTGGCTATAAAGGTTTAATCCAATAAATTACAGATGTCTAGGCGGGCACTATCAATATCTGCTCGAATAGCTCGGGCAACACCAACACCATCCCCCTTTTTTAAGGCATTTAGAGCAGCTAGGTGATGTTTATGCCTTTTTTGCCCTGGGTTGTACGCTGGCAAAGCCAGATTTAAGGTAGGTCCGCAGCGCAGCCAGGCCCCTTCAATTGCCTGGAGCAAAATAGATTGGTTGGCTAGCTTATAAATTCCAAAATGAAACTTATAGTGGGCGTCTAAGTAGGATGCAAGGTTTCCGGTCTCAGCCAAATCTCTCATATGATTCAAAAGCTTAGAGATTTCATTGATTTCAGCTTTCGTTGCATTTTGGGCTGCTGCTTCAGCTGCTAATGGCTCTAGGCTACTGCGTATCGCCATTAATTGATCAAATTCATGAGCGGTTAATAGAGGCACTGAAGCGCCTCCGCCCTGCCCAACACCTCCTCTTTCGAGCACGTTTTCTGCGGCCAGACGATTAATGGCATCTCGAACAGGCGTGAGACTAATACCGAGATCCTGCGCAACTTTTCTTAAAATAATTCGCTCGCCAGGAACAAATTTACCTGCCAATAAGGCACTTCTCAAAGATAAATAGGCTTTATCCCAAAGGGTATCTTTATTAATTAGTTTAAGACCGCCCTTAGAAGTACTTGGCATCAGAGAATTTTCTTAAAAATGAAGATAAGAACTAATATAAATCAAAAGGGATACTTGCTTAAAGTACTTTCTAAAACTACATCATCAACCTTGCTAGAGTAAAAAAGACCATCCCAAAGAAGATGGTAGCCAAAATACTTTTAGTCAATAAAAATCCAATTACTCCACCGATTGCCCCAAATACCTGGTGAGAGTAAAGATTTAATTCAAATAACTGAGTTACAGGATCCTTCATAAACAATACTTCAGGAAGAACGATTGCAATTAATGCGGCAGTAGGTGCATAGCGCAAAAACTCATGTACCGTTTCTGGAATTGGAAATTTTGAGCCCAACAATAGTAAGGAAGTTCTCGTGAAGATG
>CANIMS010000194.1 GCA_947468785.1 Betaproteobacteria bacterium | reverse complement strand
GATGGCGACGGAAAAATTAGCAGAGCTGAAGCTAAAAAATACGGTCTCTCGGATGTGGAATTTAAGAAATACGATAAAGACAATAGTGGTTTTATTGAGCAAAAAGAGGTTTTCGACTGGATAAAATAATAGCGGTTTTAATACTACAAACGAGGTTTCTGAAGAACGAAGTACGTAATTCAGTGCCTTATTTTGTGAAACCAGCTTAGGCTGGTTTTTCTTTGCCCTTAATACCCCCCTTTGGGTCGTTAGCGGTCCGCAAAGACAAGCGGGTGATGAATCAGATGCTCCTTTATGGGGGAGACCGCTTTCCGCTAATAGGCGACCTACGCTAATAACCAAAAATTAGTCCCTCTAATAATGCGGGTGGTGACCCTAGGTTTTCATCAAATAGCCCCCAAATCATTTGACCTATATCTAATTTACTGGCAATCTAGTTTCAAGAAAATCACTTTTAAGCTTAATTGTTGTTTAGCGCCGTGTTTTAGAATTCAGTGAAATAAAGCTTATCTGGGTTAAGTTATCGTTACAGTTGTTTACCCTGTACAGTTAAATAAAAATGTAAAAATGGAGCAGACATGAATAAAGTAATTTTTGCAGCATTACTAGTTCTAGGTTTTTCAGTTACTGCATACGCGCAGCAAACTGGCACGCCTCCAACAACAGCCAAACCTGCAGCAGCGCAAGCCAAAAAATATGACTTCAAAGCGATGGATGAGGATGGCGACGGAAAAATTAGCATAGCTGAAGCTAAAAAATATGGCATCACCGTTACGGAATTTAAGAAATTAGATAAAGACAGTAGCGGTTTTCTTACTCAACGTGAACTTGAGGTTGAGTAAGTGTGTAGCATATGATTCATGGCGACATTTTGTTAGACCACCTTCGGGTGGTTTTCTCAAAATTTCGCGCAGGATTCAATAATATTTAGGGCTTGAGTGAGTCTAGCTTTTTGTGTTCCAAAGTTCAGTCTAATGAATTTCTGTTGGCCAAATTGACTTCCAGGAGATGTGGCTAAGCCTGCATCAAGAAAAAGTTGATAGGGATCTGGATGATTTAGTTTAGTGCAGTTAATCCAGGCTAAATAGCTACCTTCCATATTCCCAATGCTTAATCCATCAATGCTATTAATTTTGCTATAAATTAAATCTCGATTACTTCTTAAGTAGGCAATAAGTTCTTTTCTCCATGGTTCACCTTCTTTGATTGCCGCCATTGTTGCGGTATATGCGAGTAAAGATGGTGGAGCAATGGTTTGGTGAAGTCCAACCTGAATTGCTTTCCGTAGGACAGGATTTTCTGCAACAGCCCACGCAAGGCCTATACCAGGAAAATTAAAGGTCTTATTCAAAGACATTAAGGTAATTGTTTTCTCGGAGATGTCTTTGCTGATACTAGCCAATGGGATATGTTTTTTATTGCTATCAAGTACAAGGCCTGCATGGATTTCATCGGAGCAAATCCACAGATTATTCTCAAGACAAAAGTTTCCAAACTCTTTGAGCTCTTCTCGAGTGAAGACAGTAGAGCCAGGATTTTGAGGATTGCAGAACAAGGCCAATACTGTTTTATTGGTGATTAGGTTTGATAATTCATTGACTGGTAGCACCCAACGACCATCTTTGAGTTCAAGAGGCATCTCCTGAAATGGTCTATTAGCACTTGTGCAAGCAAGGCGCAAATGATGATAGATGGGATTCGGAATTAAAACGCTTTCATCGCTCTCGGTAAGTTGCTGCACTGTTGTATAGAGACCAGAAACAACGCTGGGCAGAATCACAATCCACTCGGGATCTACTTTCCATTGGTATTGTTCATATAAATAGTCCGCAATCATCGCGTTCATTTGATGAGGGCTATGGGTATAACCATAAATTCCCTGATTCACTCTATCGCTCAGGGCCTCTATGACGCAAGGGGGGGATTTAAAGTCCATATCGGCTACCCATAACGGTAGTACCTCTTTGCTATCAAAGCTATCCCAGCGAATAGAATCTGTCTTTAGTCGATTGGTGGGGGTATCAAAATCAAATGCCATCTTTAGCAAGCCTTAAGCCCGTCATTTGCCAACGCGCTTGGGTAGGGAAAAAATTGCGGTAAGTGACTCTGGAATGGCCTACGGGTGTATATGCAGAACTTCCTCTGAGCACCATCTGATTGACCATAAACTTACCGTTGTATTCACCGGCAATCCCATCCCATGGCTGATAACCAGGATAAGGGGTGTAGTTACTGCTCGTCCATTGCCAAACTTTGCCAAAGAGATCATCACTTGCTTCGGTATTCGATTTGGCGAAAGCTTCCCACTCAAATTCAGTTGGGAGACGGGCGCCAGCATACTCCATTAGGTTTTGCTTGGCCCATCGCGCAAAGGCATCCGCCTCAAAGTAGCTAATATTGGATACGGGGGCATTCATGTCGAGTGGTAAGTTGCCGTAAAGTGAAAAACGCAAAAGTTGATTTTGGGCATCTTTATTCCAATAGAGTGGAGCAGATATCTTTTCTGACTGAAGCCATGCCCAACCTGCATCTAACCACCATTGAAAATTTTGATACCCACCATCCTCAATGAATTGAAGCCACTCTAAATTACTAACTACACGATTGCCGATTGAATGGATCTGATTAAGGGCATGATGTTTAGGGCCTTCATTATCAAAATGAAATCCAGCGCCTTCATGGCCAATCTCTACTAAACCGCTAACGCCTTTAATCCATTGAAATGACTGCTTGGATGAGGATAAAGGATGACCTTGGGGCTCGTAAGCTGGGAAAAGTGAGTTATTTGAAAGGAGGTGGTGAATATCGGTTAACAATAATTCTTGATGCTGCTGTTCATGATTGATGCCAAGCTGTATGAGCGATAGAACTTCTGCAGAAAATTTTTCATTAATGAGCTTGATTACCCGACCTTCAATATTTTTACGCCATTCCAGCACCTCATCTAGAGAGGGGCGTGTTAGAAGACCTCGCTTACTCCGAGGATGCTTATCCCCAATCCCGTTGTAATAGCTATTAAATAAAACGGCAAACTCTGGATTCCAATAAGTAAAGTTATCTTCAAAAGGCTTGAGAACCATTACTTCATAAAACCAAGTGACATGCGCTAAATGCCACTTAGCAGGACTAGCATCCTCCATGGACTGGGCTTGGCAGTCTTCTGGACTTAGATTGAGGATGAGATCTGTAGAGTATTTTCTAGAAAGATGAAATTGCTCCAGTATTTCATCACCTGAAAGTGATGGAGATAAAGTTTTATTGAGCATAGATGACTGCGAAATAGTTTTTTGGGTCGGTCCAGGTTTGAGTCTTTTCAAAACCTGCATTTTTCAATAATTGCTGGATTGATTCAATAGTGTACTTGTGAGAGTACTCAGTATGAATCAGATCACCCGCTTTGAATACCTTGGAATTTCCAGGCCATGAAACCGTCAAGTCCTCGAGGGCTTCTAAATAGAGTTCAACCCTTTGTTCTTGATGGTTAATTTTGACTTTATGGCGAAATTGCTCAACCCTGAAATTAGAACCCAAATGCGAATTAATCGATCTCAGAATATTGAGATTGAAGGCTGCTGTTACTTTTAGAGGATCGTCGTAGGCTGCCATTAATACCGAGTCCTCTTTCATTAAATCGACGCCAATTAATAATCCACCACCGCTAGCTTGGCTCTTAATTTGTTTGAGCATTTCAAGCGCATCAGAACTAAGAAAATTACCAATACTGGAGCCTGGATAAAAGAAGATTCTTTTAGTAGTGGCAATGGAGTGAGGAATGATGAGTTGCTTGGAAAAATCCATGCCAATATATTGCATGACAATATTGGGATATTTTCCTTCTAGTTTTTTTACCGCATTGTGAAGATATTCCGTAGAAAAATCGATCGCGAGGTAGTTTGAGGGTTTTAAAGAGCCAAAAAAAGATTCTGCTTTCTGACAATTTCCAGCGCCTAAATCAATTAGGGTTCCACCGATTCCTACTGCATTAGTAATTTGATCTTGGTACTGAGTAAAGATATCTTTTTCAGTATTG
>CANIMS010000193.1 GCA_947468785.1 Betaproteobacteria bacterium | reverse complement strand
TGCACCCATCGTAATTAAGACATCGCCATCTTTTAAAACTTGACTTAACTTTTCAGGCATCTCGCCAACATTAGCAGCAAAGATCACAGCGGCGGAATTAAGTGCGGCCTTTGAATCTTTATCATCTGCAAGGGCAGCCTTCATGAGACTCTTACCGTCAGCACCAGAAATTTTTGCCTCACCTGCTGGATATACTTCAGTCAATACCAAGGCATCAAAATTTCTCAGGACTTGTACAAACTCGCCAAAACAATCCCGCGTTCTTGTGAATCGATGAGGCTGGAATGCAAGTACTAAACGACGGTTTGGAAACGCGCCTCTTGCAGCAGCTAAGGTGGCTGCCATCTCCACCGGGTGATGGCCATAATCATCAATTAATGTAAAACTGCCACCGGAAGTCAAGGCTATATCTCCATGCCGCTGAAAGCGCCGACCCACACCACTAAACTGAGATAAAGCTTTGGTAATGGCCTCATCACTTACGCCTAACTCAGTTGCAATACCAATAGCAGCTAAAGCATTTCGAACATTATGTAAGCCCGGTAAATTTAGAGTGACATTCAGTGGGCCTGGTCTATTGCCATGCCTACGCACTGTACGGCGATCCACAGTGAAATGCATTTGTGTTCCATCGGCTCGTATATTGCTAGCACGAATATCTGCGTCATCCGATAAACCATAACGCAACACCGGTTGAGAAACAAAAGGAATGATGTCGCGGACATTAGCATCATCAATGCATAACACCGCCACTCCATAGAACGGCATACGCTGAATAAATTGCACAAAAGCTTGTTTCAATCTAGCCATATCGTGCTGATAGGTATCCATATGATCAGCATCAATATTGGTGACTACCTCCATTGCTGGAAAGAGCTGCAGAAAAGATGCATCGGATTCATCGGCCTCTACCACTATGAAATCACCCTGCCCTAATCGTGCATTAGCGCCGGCAGAATTTAACTTGCCGCCGATCACAAATGTTGGGTCTAAGCCACCCTCAGCCAATACAGATGCGACCAAACTAGTCGTAGTAGTTTTGCCATGGGTGCCGGCAATCGCAATTCCTTGTTTTAAACGCATCAACTCACCAAGCATTACTGCACGCTGAATTACAGGAATTTTTGCCGCACGCGCAGCCAATACTTCGGGGTTGTTGCCCGTAACAGCAGTAGATATCACGACGGCTTCTGCTGTTCCAATATTTTTGGGGTCATGACCAATATGAATTACTGCACCCAACTCACTAAGGCGTTTAGTAGTCGTGCTTTCCGCTAAATCTGAGCCAGAAACTTGGTAGCCTAAATTCAATAAGACTTCAGCAATGCCGCTCATACCCGCACCGCCGATACCGACAAAATGAATTTGCTGAACGATATGCTTCATATGCCTACCCCCGCGCAATTAGCACACACTTCAGCAACTCGTTGAGTAGCGTGTGGCTTAGATAAAGCATGTGCACGTAATGCCATGTCTTTCAAATCTGCACGATTGATGTTTTGAATCATTAATGCCAAATCTTGAGCATTCAGAAGTTCTTGCGGTAACAAAATAGCGGCCTCTGCATCTGATAAAAATTTTGCATTAGCAGTTTGATGATCATCAATCGCATGGGGAAATGGGATCAAGCAAGATGCGACTCCACACGCGGCTAACTCGGAAACAGTCATTGCACCTGAGCGACAAATCACCAAATCTGCTTGAGCATAGGCCGTAGGCATATCGTCAATAAAGGGACGGATATCAGCAGTAACACCCAACTCGGCATAACGCATTTGGAGTTCCGCCAAATGCTTATCGCCTGCTTGATGAATCACTTTGGGTCGATCTTTCATCGGAATTAATGCCAAAGCAGCAGGAATGTTTTCATTAAGTGCTGCAGCGCCTAAGCTACCGCCTACGACCAATATAGACAATGGACCTTGCCGCTCTTCATAACGCAATGCTGGCAAGGCGACATGGTCAAATTCTTCGCGTATGGGATTGCCAACCCACTCAGCAGATTTCATCGTATTGGGAAATCCCGTTAATACTCGCATGGCAATTTTGGCAAGGGCACGATTTGCACTTCCAGCAACTGAATTTGATTCATGTAGAACTAAGGGGCGGTTTAATAACTTCGTGATGAGGCCACCAGGGAAGGTAATGTAACCACCCATACCCAAGACAACACTGGGTTTTAAGCGACGCATAATTTTCCAGCTTTGAATACAAGCGCGCATTAAATTCATCGGCAGCATCAGCTTAGCCTTAAGACCCTTGCCGCGTAATCCGCCAAAATCGACTGCTTCAAAAGGAAAATCGCAGGACTTCACCAAGCGGTACTCCATCCCATTTTGATTGCCCAACCAAGAGACATTCCAGCCGCAGATCCGCAAATATTCAGCGACAGCAAGGCCTGGAAAAATATGTCCACCAGTACCGCCAGCCATCACCAGAATTGAGGGTCTTGTCACAGCTTCCCTCCGCGCATCAAGATACGGTTCTCATAATCAATTCTTAGCAACATCGCAATGGCTACCGCATTCATCAAAATGCCTGAACCGCCATAACTAACTAATGGCAATGTCAAACCTTTGGTTGGCAATAAGCCTAGGTTCACACCCATATTGATAAATGCTTGCCAGCCTATCCAAATTGCGACGCCTTTTGCTGCGAGACCAGCAAAACTTCGATCTAATTGCAAAGCCGTACGACCAATCATGAAAGCACGCCGAACAATCCAATAAAAAAGAAAGATCATCACTACTACGCCGACAAAGCCAAGCTCTTCACCAATCACAGCCATGATGAAATCAGTATGGGCTTCTGGTAGGTAATGAAGCTTTTCAACACTGCCGCCCAATCCCGTACCAAACCATTCGCCTCGACCAAATGCCATCAGTGAATGTGTTAATTGATATCCTTTATTCGCAGCGATATCTACTTGCCATGGATCCATAAAGGCAAGCATGCGACCACGACGAAATGGCGATAAAGCAATCATGATTGCTGCACTCGAGATGCCAACCACAATCAGGCCGCCAAATAATTTGGCATTGATGCCGCCTAAAAATAAAATACCAAATGCGATAAGGGCTATCACTACAAAGGCACCCATATCCGGCTCAGCCATGAGTAAACCACCGACCAAAGCTACCGCTATGCCCATCGGCAACATACCCTTTACAAAAGAGTGCAGATACTCTTGGCGCTGGACGGTATAACTTGCAGCAAAGATCACTGCAGCAAATTTCATTAGCTCTGAAGGTTGAAAATTCATTACACCTAATGAAATCCAACGCTTAGCGCCGTTAACGCCTTTACCAACACCCGGAACAAGAACGGCTATTAACAGTAGGATGGTTAAGCCGAAGATAACTGGAGAATATCGATCCCACACCCTCGTAGGAATCTTAAATACCCAAATTGCTACGCCAATAGCAATGGTCAAGGAAATAAGATGACGAATTAAGAAATAGTTACTGCTGTAGTTAGCATATTTCGGGCCATCAGCCAAAGTAATTGAGGCTGAATACACCATCACCAAGCCAATCAGAGCTAAAGATAATACGGCCCATACTAATAACTGGTCATAGTCCATCATGCGCGAACGCGTTTGCTCTACACCGGATACAGCATCTCTTAAACCACTGCGGAAATTATCGATACCGCCTCTGGAAAAATTCCAAAAACGGTTGAGGCCCATACGATTCTCAGGAAATAGTTTTTCTCTTAAATTCATGCTTGAACTCCCTCGAAACGCATGCCCAGCTCTTCAACTTCTGAGGCAAACACTTGAGCACGCTCAATGTAATTCTGAAATTGATCAAAACTGGCACAAGCCGGCGAAAGCAAAACAAGATCTCCTGATTGGGCTTGCGCAGCAGCAGCCTGAACAGCGGCATGCAAGGTACCAGCATTAGTGCATAGCACTTGCTCACCAAGAGCTTCTGCAATTTTCTCGGCATCTTGACCAATTAAGAAAGCGCCCTTTACAAAGCGCAATGCAGGCTCTCGCAATGGGCTAAAGTCTTGACTTTTTCCATCACCACCAGCAATCAACCAAATTCGCTTACCTGACTCACTA
>CANIMS010000192.1 GCA_947468785.1 Betaproteobacteria bacterium | reverse complement strand
TGTTTTTCGGTTCGGAGAGGTGGCAGAGTGGTCGAATGTACCTGACTCGAAATCAGGCGTACTGTCAAAGGTACCGAGGGTTCGAATCCCTCCCTCTCCGCCAAGTCTTTACAACATTACCTGCCTAACGGTATCTTATTGGTATGAAAAAAATACTTCTAGTACTTCTCGCTGCCATTAGTCCTTTCTGTTTGGCAATTGACTACCCCAATCAAAAAGAGGGTGTCTGGATCGCAAAGGATTTTAAGTTTCATACTGGTGAAACTTTCAAGGATGCCAAGATCGGCTATGTCACTCTTGGGGATCCTAAAAACCCAGCTGTTCTCATCTTGCATGGTACTGCTGGTTCAGCAAAAGGCATGCTGGGTAAAGATTTTGGTGGCGAGTTGTTTCAGGCGGGGCAGCCCTTAGATGCCAGTAAATATTTCATCATCATTCCTGATGCGATTGGCGTCGGAAAATCCAGCAAACCCTCGGATGGAATGAAGGCGCAATTTCCGCGATATAACTACACTGATATGGTGCAAGCTCAGTACCGCTTGGTGACAGAGGGTTTGGGGATCAAGCATCTCAAACTAGTCTTGGGCAATTCAATGGGCGGCATGCAGACTTGGTTGTGGGGTACGAACTATCCAGAGTTCGCGGACTACTTAGTCCCAATGGCATCAACCCCTAGCGCAATGTCTGGTCGTAATTGGATAATGCGGCGCTTTATTTCTGAGTCGGTTCGTCGTGATCCCGCCTGGAATGGTGGAAATTATGAAACTCAACCGAAGGGCGCTCATTTTGCAAGCGTCTTTTATCCCTTTGCAACTACTGGCGGTAATCAACGCCTGCAATTATTAGCGCCTAATAGTGATAAGGCCGACGCAATGGTGAATGAAAGACTGAATACTCCGCTAGCGATGGATGCCAACGATTTTTTATATCAATGGGAATCATCCCGTGACTTCAATCCAGGTCCTGATTTAGAAAAGATCAAGGCAAAGGTGTTGGTGATCAATTCGGCTGATGATGAGAGAAACCCTCCTGAGCTGGGCATCATGCAAAAAGAATTAAAACGAGTTAAATCGGCAGAGCTTTATTTGATTCCAGCCAGCGAACAGACCTCAGGTCATTCCACAACAGGGCAGGCTAAATGGTGGAAAGAGAAGCTTAGCCAATGGATGGCGCGGTAGGTCAGCAAAGACGATCAGATTTGGGCTTTTCCTCCCGGCTTCAGGTAATATGTTTTAACGATATTCATTCATAAAAATAAATCGTTAATCAATTATTTGGGAGAGAAAAGCTGATGAAGTATTTATTAATTGCCGTATTGGCAGGTATATCCTTGTGCGCACAAGCCGCCCCTGAAATAGTATTTCCACCTCGCTCTGAAATTTACTCCATTCCAAGTTTGACTATCTCTGATAAGCAATTTTTACAAGGAGATAAGAGCGGTAAAGAAGTCACAGTTAATGGAATTCTGCGCTTTCCACCAAAACCAGTCAGCCAAAAAATACCAGTCATCTTTTTAGTTCATGGATCAAGTGGTATGGGACCCAATCTGGAGTATTGGTCTAACCATTTTTTAGGTGAAGGCTACGCTACCTTTAGTTTGGACGGCTTTACAGGAAGGGGTTTAACAGTAGTTGGCCCTAATCAGGCTTTATTGGGTAGATTAAATCTCATCCTAGATAGTTATAGAGCGATGGAGATTTTGGCCAAGCATCCACGCTTAGATTCCAATAAGTTCGTCATGATGGGTTTCTCAAGGGGAGGGCAAGCAGCCTTATTTGCCAGTGTTGATCGCTTTAACAAGCAGTGGAATAAAAGCGGTACGGTATTTGCTGCTCACATTCCCTTTTATGCCGACTGTGTAACGAGCTATATCGGCGACGACAAAACTACTGGTAAACCCATTCAGTTGCATCATGGTAAAGCAGATGATTACAACCCGATTGGTGCTTGTAAGACATACGTGAGCAAATTAAAAGCAGCGAATCAGAATGTTGAGTTATTTGAGTATGACTTTGGTCCTCATGCATTTGACTCACCCTTGGGAACCGTACCGCCTGTTATTTCTAAGAATGCGCAAACTGTTCGGGGATGCAAAATTGTAGAGAAGACACCAGGAATGTTGATGAATGCTCAAACTAATCAAGAGTTTCAATACTCTGATGCGTGTGTGCAGCTAGATCCTAGCGTCGGACGAGATGATGATGCGACGCAAAAGTCGACACGAGAAATTGATGCCTTCTTATCGAAGTTATTTAAATAATTCATAAAAAAGTACTGGGAAGAATGATGAAAATCACTACATTAATTGGCGCTGCATTTTGCTTAATGCTTGCACAAGGCATTACCTATGCCCAGCAAAAGCCAACTGTTCAAAGCTATCCGAAAGAGGCTCCAAAGTCGCTTGCCTTTATTGGGAATAGCTTTTTCTATTTCAATAACGGCATTATCAGCAACCTTGGGCCAATGGTTGCTGAAGGAATGAAGGGTGCGCCATTACGTCAGAGCATGATCACCATTAGTGGCTCTGGATTTGATTGGCATGATGTCGATTCGTATTTCCGTCCCAACGCGATTGGGAAGTATTCATTTAATGCGCAAAATGACGTGGTGATTAACCCACCACAAAAGCCCTTGTTTGATGCTGCGGTTTTGATGGACTGTAGTCAATGTCCAATTCACCCGCAAATGAAATCTGTCTTTACGGAATATGCAAAAAAACATAGTGATACCGTTAAGCGCAATGGCTCCGTGCCAGTCTTCTTTATGTCATGGGCCTATAAAGATAAGCCAGATATGACTATTCCTCTAGCGGATGCTTATACCGCTGCTGCTAATGAGAATGGTGCCTTGGTTATTCCGGTTGGATTGGCATTTGCTAAGTCGATCGCCTCAAAGCCTGACTTGGAACTCTATGCACCGGACAAGCGCCATCCTAGCGCTGCAGGAACTTACTTATCTGCTGCAACAACTTATGCAACACTCTTTAATCAGTCCCCAGTTGGTCTCAAGTACAGTGCTGGATTGAGCCCAGAAGTGGCATCCTACTTGCAACAGGTAGCTTACGATACAGTTAAGGAATATCAAAAGCGCTAAGATTTTGTATGAAATAGGAGACTCATATCATGATGACACCCGATGAGATAGAAAAATTAATTCCTGCAGAAACTGCTCAATTTCGATCGCCTATTCCTACGCAAGCGATCTCTAGTGATGAGTTCATGCCAGGCGTACAAACACCTAAGCAAAAAGAGCTTGAGAGACGTGTCAAAGAAATCGGTACGAGATTGGCCAAGCATCAAGGCGTTTCTCGTCGTCGCTTCTTTCAGGGTGCCGCAGGAATGGCAGCAGCCTTTGTAGCTATGAATGACACTTTTGGCCCACTGTATGGCGTAAGTCAAGCTGAAGCAGCGACACCAGAATTAGCAAATGAACGTGCTGCAGCCCTCAAAGGTCAATTCATCATGGATATGCATACGCACTTTCTGCGTGATGACACTCGATTAGAAGGATTTGTCAGATCGCGTGAGGCAGTAGGGAAGGCAGCATGGAATCCAGCTCTTGCTGGAAAGCCACAAAGCTTGGATGACTTGAAATTTGCAAACTACTTTAAAGAGATCTACTTAGATAGTGATACCAAAGTTGCCTTAATTTCTGGGTCGGGATCAGAGGATGCTAGGGATTGGTTCTTGACCAATGAGATGAAGGCGCAGGCACGCAAGACAGTTAATCAGGAGGCTGGGACTAAACGCATGTTCTCGCACGCGATTTTCATGCCCGGAATGCCTGGTTGGCTAGAAAAAGCAGAGGCTGATTATGAAAATCTCAAGCCCGATTCGTTTAAGGGTTATACGATCGGCGATAACACTAATAAGCAACTCTCTAAACATCCTTGGCGGCTAGATGATGAGAAGTTGGTATATCCCTTTTATGAAAAACTCGCCAAATGGAGTAAGACACAACCTAGTCTGGCCAACGTTTGTGTTCATAAAGGTTTATATCCACCCTCTGTCACACAACAGTACCCACACCTTTTGCAATATGCAAAAGTTGATGATGTTGCTAAAGCTGC
>CANIMS010000191.1 GCA_947468785.1 Betaproteobacteria bacterium | reverse complement strand
TTTCTTATACCTGGCAACCATCCGTGCAGGATATGTTTATCTGCCGTTGAATACTGCTTATCAAGCAGCAGAAATTCAGTACTTTATTGAGAATGCAGAGCCTTCTGTAGTTGTTTGCAGCAGTAAAAATTTCTCATGGGTTTCAAAGGTGGCATTTAAAGCGGGTACTAAATATGTATTTACTTTAGATGAGGATCGCAAAGGTACTCTTTTAGAGCGAGCTGCACACCTGAGTGATCAATTTAAAACCGTCCCCGCTAAGGATGATGATCTCGCTGCAATTTTATATACCTCTGGTACTACTGGTCGCAGTAAAGGCGCCATGTTGACCCATAAAAATTTGGGTAGCAACGCTCAGGTATTGCAAAAGTTTTGGGGCTGGAAGAAGGGCGATGTTCTATTGCACGCCTTGCCTATTTTCCATGTGCATGGCTTGTTTGTAGCAGCCCATGGCGCCTTACTGAATGGCAGCAAAATGATTTGGTTACCACGCCTAGACACTGCTCAGTTAATTAAACACATGCCAGCATCAACGGTGATGATGGGTGTGCCGACTTTCTACGTCCGCTTGTTAGCTGATAAGGGCTTTACCAAACAAGTAGCCCGCAATATGCGCCTATTTATTTCAGGTTCAGCGCCATTGTTAACCGAAACATTTAATACCTTTAAGCAAGTAATTGGCCAGCCCATATTAGAGCGTTATGGCATGAGTGAAACCATCATGCTGGTTTCTAATCCCTATAAAGGCAGTCGAGTTGGCGGATCTGTGGGCTTGCCCCTACCTGGTGTAAAGGTACGTGTAGTCAATGAAAACAATAAGCCTTGTGGTGCTGATGAAATTGGTAGCATTCAAGTAAAAGGTCCAAATGTCTTCAATGGTTACTGGCGTATGCCGGAGAAAACCGCAGAAGAATTTACTAAAGATGGTTGGTTTAAAACAGGTGACGTTGGTCGCTGGGGTGGAGATGCCAATGGTGGTAAAGCCCCAAAAGATTACCTCTGTATTGTTGGGCGCAGTAAGGACCTCATTATTTCTGGTGGATATAACGTGTATCCAAAAGAAATAGAAAGTTTCATTGATGATATGGATGGCGTAGAGGAGAGTGCCGTTATTGGTATTCCCCATCCTGACTTTGGTGAAGCAGTAATGGCAGTAGTGGTGCCAAAGACAGGCGCAAAGCTAAATGCTGAAGCAATGATTGCGACCTTGAAGTCTCAGATCGCCAATTTCAAAATACCGAAGCGTTTAGAGATCGTTGCAGACTTGCCGCGCAATGCGATGGGCAAAGTGCAAAAAAATATCTTGCGTCAGCAATATACGGCCTAATCGTATTTAGTAACCAAATGCCTTGCGGCTTTCATTAAACATGAAGGCTGCAAGGAAAAATAACATGACACCGAAGATGCGCTTTAATTGCGCAACGTTCAGTTTGCGCGCCATCTTAGCGCCTAAGGGTGCTGTAAAGATACTCACGGCGACGATACATGCTACTGCTGGTAGGTAAACAAATCCCAAGGATCCAGGTGGAAGATTGGGATGTCCCCAGCTGCCGTACATATAGCCAATCGTTGCTGCTGCTGCAATTGGAAACCCAAGGCCTGATGAGCTGGCCATGGCGACATGGGGTTTGACATTACACCAGAGCATGAAGGGAACTGTCACGAATGCGCCGCCTGCACCAACCAGACTCGATAAGGCGCCTGCGAATGTGCCAAAGGAAAATAATCCTACTGAGCCAGGCAATTCTCTGCCAGGCTTAGGCTTTTTATTGGCAATCATTTGAATTGAAGAATAAACAATAAAGATTGCAAAGAAGAGTGAGAGCCATGAAGTATTGAGCGCTTCAAAAATTTCACTTCCGCCAACTAGACTGCCAATAACAAGACCTGGACTAAATGCTTTGACTAAAGTCCAGTCGATTGAGCCGTGCTTGTGATGTGCCCAAATGGCTGAAGTAGTCGTAAAAAGAATGGTGGCCATACCCGAAGCAATCGCCATGTGAACGATGATGCTTTGATCAAAGTTCAGGTGGTTAAAAACCAGAATCATGAAGGGCACCAAAATCATGCCACCACCAATACCCAGTAGACCAGCTAAAAATCCAGTAATACCGCCGCACAAGAGCAGCATTGCAATATCGCTCAGTAACATGAATTCCCCGCCTTAGCCGCTAGGCCGTCATCCTGAACCCTAAGGTTCAAGGTGGAACGGCTACTCTGCTTTGGGTGCATTAAGAGGCTCAGGGAGTGACCAGCTCGAGGCTGACACTGTGAACTTTCGAAACGCTCACGCCCGCAAGGTAAAGATCGTTCCGGATGCTTGCGCATCGGTTCAAGGAACTATTGGCCTTGGCGAACCAGGCAGGGAAAGGGTTTGCATCAAGCTATCTACTTGTTCTTCTAATGTGCGAATTTCTGCTTGCAAGCGAGAAACCTCTTCAGCGCTAACATTAGATGATGTGCTAGATGGTGATGATGTACTTTGGAGTTTGATGAGGTCTCCGGCAATTTTGAGAGCTGCCATCATGCTAGCCCGTTCAATACTACGATTGCCACCACTAATGGCTAGTTTGATTTGCTCATCAACTAGAACGCAGGCTGCTCGAAGCAGCGGTTCATGTTCGGTACTAGTGGCCAGAGTAATCTTTTGGCCGGCGAGAGTTACTTCAATGCGTTGTTGGCTCACTATCATCCTCTGGTGTGGTTGGTGGGATTGCTTCACCAAGTAGATTGAGTTGACGTCCATCGCTTTGTTCTGGCAAGCGACTCAAAATATGTTGAATGCGTTTTTGCGCATCTTCGATCTTGCCCTCGAGTTGAGTGCGGTTTTGATGAAGTTGCTTAACTGCATCAGTTATTAGCTGGATTTTCTCGGACAAGCGTTTTACAGATGCATTGGCTCCATCAAGGTCAGGCCCGTTATTGCCGAGGGGAAATTGGTTAAGCTCGTTCATATTGGCATTGTAGCCTCAGGAAATGCACAGTGAAGAGGATTTCTTTCTTGGGTTCAGGCGGGCAGGCAGACCCAGTCATTGCCAAGCTTTTCCAGTCGAATGCGCCCCTCAAATAGTGTTACGAGGGCTTCATGGGTTGCAAGATCCTTACTAGCGCCCTCAAAATGCAATTTTCCTTGCCGAATCATCACTAGGTGGTCTGCCTTTAAGGCGTACTGAATTTCATGTAACACGGTAACGATTGTTTTCCCTTGGGCAAGTAGCTCCTTTTGCCAAATCAACCAATCGGCTTGGTGTGGCGGGTCTAGATTTGCTAGTGGCTCATCCATCAGCAAAATATCGGACTGAACTGCTAATAGGCGGGCTAGTAATACTCTTTGTTTTTCTCCACCAGATAACTCATGTAGAAAGCGTGAGGCAAGAGATTGGGTATGTGTTTTAAAGAGTGATTCCTGAACTACCACATGGTCAAGACTACTGGGAAGATGCAGCCATCCTTGATGCGGGATGCGACCCAGCATTACCGTATCGTAAACAGTGAGCTCACTAAATTCTTCTGCTGCATCATTATTTTGTGCGAGCCATGCAATGGTTTTAGCACGCGCTTTCCGGTCTACATCTTGAAGATTGACATTATCAATCGTGATGCTACCTGTAATCGGTAAGATATCGGCTATACCTTGCAGCAAGGATGACTTACCAGCGCCATTAGGCCCAACGATACTTGTCCATTTCCCCTTAGGAATATCAATCGTGAGATTACTGATTACTTCACATGGCCCTCGATAGACCTTGAGATCAAGAATTTTCATTTTCTGATTCCAATTTGTCCACGACGCAACAGAAAGAGCAGGTAGCTACCACCTAGAACAGCGGTGACGATCCCAACTGGAATTTCTAGTGGCGCAAAAATACTTTTAGCTAAGAGATCAGAGCCCAATAGCAAAATGCCGCCAGAAATAGTAGAGAGAAGTAATTGAGCGCGTTGACGCCCCCCAGAAAGATGACGAACTAAATGGGGCGCAGCTAGACCAACAAAGGCAATCAAACCAGTTTGTGCTACAGCAAAACCTGTTGCTAAAGCCAATACTCCAATCAGCAGAAGTCTGAGCAAGTCTAGGGG
>CANIMS010000190.1 GCA_947468785.1 Betaproteobacteria bacterium | reverse complement strand
TGTTGATATTGGAGTAGCCCATCATCCATTTTTTCGATGCCCGCCAAAATCTTCAATAAAGAGGATTTACCAGTGCCATTACGGCCAATTAAGCCGACACGCTCACCCGATTCGAGTGAAAAAGCAGTGTTTGCAAGGAGGTCAACGTGGCCGAAAGCCAGTTTTGCATCAGTAAGTACGATTAAAGCCATGGCGACATTATCGTCACTTCAGGAAAAGTCGGGATATTTATGCCAATTTCTGCGAGACTAATGACTCATGATCTGCAAACTCAGTCCATCCTCACCTCGCCTCATTCTTTTTGCCGGCCATGCTGGCACTGGAAAATCGACCCTAGCCAAAAGGGCTTTGCCTCTGATTATTGAAAAAACAGGGGAAGATTTCTTCTTTCTCGATAAAGACACGGTTTATGGCGCCTATAGCGCCCATATGATGGAACTGACCACCCACAATGCCAATGACCGCGATAGCCCCTACTATCTTCAGAATCTACGAGATTGGGAATATCGGGGGTTGATTGATGTTGCAAAAGAAAATTTGCTGCTCGGAGTCAATGTGATTCTTGTCGGTCCATTTTCTAAAGAGATTCAAAGCGGTCAAATGTTTCATCCTGAAGCGCTCGGCGTGCCAGCACAGACCCGTATTCAGATTGCGTGGATTGATTTGTCGGCAACTGAAGCGAAGCTACGTATGGAAAAACGTGCCGACCCCAGAGATGAGTGGAAGCTTGCACACTGGGATCAATATGTTGAAAGACGGATTGAGCCGCCCACACATGCTGCGATTAAACGATTTGATAATCTTCACTTTAATGAAGACCTCTTTGAAAAACTCATCAACGATTTGGTTGAATAAATCCGTTTACCTAGATTGGTATGACGCTTAGAAAAAATTACTTTGCGCAGTAATCTAGCGCAACTGCTTCTGCCACTTTAATGCCATCTACCCCTGCCGACAAAATACCGCCAGCGTAACCAGCGCCCTCGCCTGCTGGATAAAGACCTTTGATATTTAAGCTCTGATAGTTAGGACCACGCGTAATACGCAAAGGTGATGAGGTACGAGTCTCCACTCCAGTAAGCACAGCATCTTTCATGGAGAAGCCTTTGATTTGCTTTTCAAAGGCAGGAATCGCCTCTCGAATCGCTTCAATGGCATAGGCAGGCAAACTCTGAGCCAAATCGGTCAGGTGAACGCCGGGTTTGTAAGATGGCAATACGCTGCCAAATTGTGTAGAAGCTTTGCCTTCTAAAAAATCCCCTACTAATTGACCGGGCGCTTCATAAGTACTGCCACCCAACTCATATGCCTTTGATTCAATAGCACGCTGAAATTCAATACCAGCCAATGGACCGCCGGGATAATCTTCAGGAGTAATGCCGACAACAATACCGGCATTCGCATTGCGTTCATTACGCGAGTATTGACTCATGCCATTGGTAACTACTCTATTAGGCTCTGATGTAGCAGCAACTACCGTTCCGCCTGGACACATGCAAAAGCTATAAACCGATCGCCCATTCTTTGCGTGATGAACTAACTTGTAGTCAGCAGCGCCAATGAGTTCATTGCCGGCATGAGGTCCCAAGCGAGCCCTATCAATCAAGGATTGAGGATGCTCAATTCGAAAGCCCACTGAGAAAGGCTTGGCTTCCATGAAGACTCCTGCATCATGCAAAGCCTTGAAGGTGTCGCGAGCGCTATGACCCAATGCCAATATCACATGATTGGCCAGTAAATCAGCTTGATTTTCAATTTGGACTCCTTTGATTTGATCATTCTCAATATCAAAGCCAATGACTTTTTGTCCAAAACGAATTTCTCCGCCTAAATCAATAATTTTCTGCCGAATTTTTTCTACTACTCCAACCAAGCGAAAAGTGCCGATATGGGGCTTAGCTACATAACGAATTTCTTCTGGCGCTCCTGCGCTAATAAATTCTGCAATGACTTTGCGACCATAAAACTTTGGATCTTTAATTTGGCTATAGAGCTTGCCATCAGAAAACGTACCTGCTCCGCCCTCTCCAAATTGCACGTTCGATTCTGGATTAAGAATATTTTTACGCCATAAGCCCCAAGTATCCTGAGTGCGCTCGCGAACGGACTTGCCTCGCTCCAAGACAATGGGCTTAAAACCCATTTGCGCTAACACTAGAGCTGCAAAGATTCCACAAGGACCAAATCCAATAACTACCGGTCGTAACGCTTCGCCATTCTCAATCAATTGGGATGCCTGAGCCACAAAGTGATAGCTCGTATCTGGCGAAGGCCTGATATGCGCCTCATTGGAGAACTTCTTTAAAACGCCCTCCTCATCCTTAACCGAGCAATCAACGGTGTAAATAAAAGACAGGGCTACATTCTTCCTAGCATCGTAGCTTCGTTTAAAGATCTCAAATCCAAGGAGATCCTTAACGGGCAAATGTAAACGCTTGAGGATGGCCTCCTCTAATGCTTCAGGAGGATGGCTAATAGGTAATCGTAGCTCGGTAATGCGAATCATGAGAAAGACTTACTCAGCTTTTGCTCCTGAGCTTTTTACGACATTAGCCATACGATCAAAATCTTTCACCAGCAATTGATTAAATTCCGTTGGGCTCATATTGCCAATCTCAATTCCTTGACGGCGCATACGCTCGATGATCTCAGGCTGCTTTAAGAGCTTAGCCATTTCAGTAGAAATTTTATTAATCACATCCCTAGGAGTGCCAGCGGGGGCAAGTAAGCCAAACCAACTATCAAATACATAACCCTTAACTGTATTGGCAATCGGTGGAATGCCTGGGACAAATGGTGATGGTTTTTCAGATGAGACGCCTAAGAAGCGAGCACGAGAATCATTTGCAAAAGGTAATGCTGCCACATTAGCAGCAATCACGGCTTGTGCGCGCCCAGCTAGTAATTCTGTAATAGCGTCACCGGTTCCCTTGGTAGGAATGTGCACTAAGTCAATGCCAGCCATGCTATCAAAATATGCCATTGCTAAATGGGAAGCACTACCGTTACCAGCGCTTGCATAGTTGTATTGCCCAGGCTTGGCTTTTGCTAATGCAATAAATTCCGCAACAGATTTAGCGGGAAATTCTGAATTTGTCATCATCACATAGCTACTAGTACCAATATAGGCTGCGGATGTGAAATCTTTAATCGGATCAAAGCTCAGCTTAGGAAACAAAGTGCCATTGATGTTGTGGCTGGCAGCTGCCATCACGAGGGTATAACCATCTGGCGCAGACTTAGACACAATGCCAGTTCCAACCGTTCCACCTGCCCCCGCTTTATTTTCAACCAGCACTGTTTCTCCAAGTGCAACACCCAACTCATTTGAGAATGAGCGTGCTAAGGCATCCTGAACACTTCCTGGAGAGAATGGCACGATGATCTTAATGGGCTTCGTTGGCCATGGAGCAGCACTAGCTGTCAAGTTAACAAAGCAAGCTAAAAGCAGTCCTCCAAACAGGTTTCCTGCAGCGCGTAATTTTTTATCAAAAAAGGGCTTCATCCGGCTCTCCATCAAATTGAATAAATTCCTAAAATGATACTGGGAATATTCCAATTTGCCCTGTATTTTCGGTAAAAGGCGATAATGCGCCATGGCTCTACGCGCAACCATCCACAAAGCCGACCTCCATGTCGCAGATTCAGACCGTCATTACTATGGCAGCCACTCCTTAACCATTGCCAAGCACCCTTCAGAAACCGACGAGCGAATGATGATCAGAATCATCGCTTTTGCCTTACAAGCCCATGAAGATTTAGCCTTTACTAAGGGTCTAAGCGATACCGATGAACCAGATTTATGGATCAAAGACCTCACCGATTCCATCAAACTCTGGATTGAAATTGGACAACCTGATGAGCGCCGTATTCTTAAAGCCTGCGGCAGATCAGACCAGGTGATGGTCTATTGCTACGGCGGTCACACCAGCAAAATTTGGTGGGATGGAATCGCTAACAAGTTGACCAGGGCTCGCAACCTTCAGGTAGTGTCAATACCTGCAGAGCAATCGCACGAACTTCTGAAATTGGTGGAACGTAGTATGGTCTTGCATGTCAACATTCAAGATGGCGAAGTCTATGTTTCT
>CANIMS010000189.1 GCA_947468785.1 Betaproteobacteria bacterium | reverse complement strand
CTAGGATATAGACTTTCCAGGGTTGGGTATTTACCCCTGATGGCGCTCTACTAGCAACTTGAAGGATATGCTCAATTAACTCACGTGATGGCAATTCCTGGGTAAATGCCCTTACAGACATTCGCGCATTGATCACTTCATCTACGACTGTATTAATCATCATAAAAATCCTATTCTGAAATGCCGAGCTCTAAAAGAAAACACTCTACTGCAGATAGAAAGGGATGTGTTTAAGTGATTGCCCTTAATTCAAGGATCCAAGAGAAACAAAATACTGCTAAAGTAGCTTAAAAAAAATATATTGGAGATACTCAGAATGCAAAACCTTGCTCGCCTTGGGTTTTTAATACCGCCTGGTAACCCGAATACTGAAGGCGAAGTGATCAAGATGGCGCGCCCAGAATTTTCTGTGCACTTCACCAGAATGGTTGCTTTTGGTGAAACTGGTAGCTTGTTAGGACAGGATGAGCGCAATCAATCCCAAATTGAGCATCTTGATGACAATCTTGAGTTAATGAAATTACTTAAACCCAGCGTAGTAGCAATGGCTCATACTGCTAATAGCTACACCTTAGGAAAAGATGGCGAGGCAAAACTAGTTGATCGTCTACAAAAAAAGTTTGATATTCCGTTCATTACTGCTTTTGGGAGCGTAATCGCTGCATTGAAAAAAATAGGGGTAAGTAATATTGCCTTTGGAACACCCTATAGCGAACAAAATACCTTGCGTTGTAAGAATTTACTCGAAGAGTATGGATTCAATATTGTTCACTTTGGAAACTTACCCGGTGTACAAAATATCTATGACGAGACTCCTGAAAGAGCGGGCCAACTCATGAGGCAAGTCAATGCCTCTGGGGCCGATGCCATATTCATTAGTGGAGTTGGTATGCCGACTATTGATGCCCTCGACAATGCGGAACGTGATCTTGGCAAACCGATTATCTCCAGCATTGCAGCAACGATGTGGAATTCTTTAAGAACTGCAGGGGTCAAGTGCAATATTCAGGGATTTGGTTCGTTGCTATCCGGTAAATATAACTAAGGAATACATGATGAAGCTATTGAAAACTATTTTTTACTCTGTCTTTTTATTTAGCGTCACGCATTTAGTGATTGCCGCACCATTTCCGGAGCGTGCAATTAAATTAATTGTGCCATTTACCGCAGGTGGAAATGTCGATATTTCCGCGCGCACAATTGCACAAGGATTAACTGAGCAACTTGGGCAATCGATCATCGTCGAAAATAAGCCTGGTGCTAATACGATGATTGGTACCGACTTTGTTGCTAAGTCAACGCCCGATGGCTATACCTTACTTTTAGCAGGCGCTGAAGGACTGGCGATTAATCCTCATGTTTACAAAAAAGTAAATTACGATGCGCTAAAAGATTTTTCTGCAGTAGGAATAGTGGGTAGCTTTCCTTTTGCACTCGTAGTCAATCCGAAGTTGAATATCAATACTCTTGCAGAATTTATTGAATATGCCAAGGCTCGTCCAGGCAAACTCAACTTCTCCTCCTGGGGAATTGGTAGCACCTCTCAAATCGCTTTTGAAAAATTAAAACAAACGACAGGAATTGATTTAACGCATGTTCCTTTTCAAGGTGCGGCGCCAGCGATTACTGCCGTTGCTTCTGGAGATGTGGATGCCATGATGGTGCCCTTATCAGTCGCATTGCCGCAAGCTAGCAATGGAAGAATCAAAATTCTTGGGGTGAGTTCTGAAAAACGTATTCCTACATCCGAAAGCATCCCCACCCTCTCGGAACAAGGTATAGCGGTTGTGATTAGCGGCTGGCAAATCCTAGTGGCTCCAAAAAATACCCCAAGCGCTGTTATTCAAACCCTTAATCAAAGCCTCAATAAAGTATTAAATAGTGAAGTTATCCGTACTAGTTTGACTAAAGGAGGTATCTCACCCTCGCCAGGAACATCTGCGCAAGCAAATGCCATGATTGAAGGTGAATGGTCACGCTGGGGCAAGGTCGCAAGGGATGCCAAGATTAATCTAGATTAAGCCTATTAAAGCCCGAATTAGCGTCCTTCTAAGGCATTACCCTGATAGCTTGATGTGCAACTTAAGACCAAATAATGCTTAAATAGTTGCTGGAATTAAAAAAATATTAAAAGTTGTTCAGAGAGATAGGAGAGGTTTATATGAATCAGATTAAACAGCCATTAATGAAGAGATTCTTCCCTGTAGCTGCGGTCTTATTAGCATCATCAGTTATTGGTTTGCAAGGTTGCTCAAGCACCAATGAAGCACCGAAGGCTGCAGCAGCACCAGCACCCGCAGCAGCTGCCCCAGCACCAGCCCCAGCATGGAAACAAGGTATGGGCGCTGACATGTCTAGCTCTAAATTAGCACCTTTAGCGGGCAGATTGACAGTCACTCCAGCTAGCGAAATTCCATTAAATACCTTGAAGTTGCCTCCTGGCTTCAAGATTGAGTTATATGCCACTGGCATTCCTGGTGCTCGCGAGATGGCGAAGGGCGACAACGGCAAGATTTATATCGGCACCCGCGCAATGGGCCGTGTCTATGAAGTCACCGACAATGGAAAAGAGCGTACTAGTCGCGTTGTAGTTGATAAATTAGTACAACCCTCTGGTGTTGCTTATAAGAATGGCTCACTTTATGTCATGGCAATCGACAAAGTCTTGCGCTATGACGGCATTGCAAAGGATCCTAACGTTGCACCAGTGGATATGACTGCAAAATTCAATCTACCGCCTGAGCAACATCACAACTGGAAGTACCTTGCTTTTGGACCAGATGGCAAGTTGTACGTACCATTTGGCGCCCCTTGCAATATTTGTGAATTGCCAACCCAAGAATATGCCCAGATCCGTCGCTACAATCCCGATGGTTCAGGCATGGAAGTCATCGCTACTGGTGTGCGTAATACGCAAGGCTTTGATTGGCACCCCGTTACCAAGCAACTTTGGTTCACCAACCATGGCCGCGATTGGATGGGTGACGATAAGCCGAATGACACACTCCATGTCTTGACTAAAAAAGGTGCCAACTATGGCTTCCCTTACTGTCATGAAGGCAATATGCCGGATGATCAAGTGGTAAAAGCTAACCCATGCGAGGGTGTTACTCCACCTGTAGCACTCATGGGCCCCCATTCTGCAGTAATGGATGTGAAGTTCTACACTGGCAAAATGTTCCCAGCGGAATACAAGAATGTAGCCTTTGTTGCACGCAAAGGATCTTGGAACCGTAACACCAAGATTGGCTATGACGTTGTAACTGTCAAAACTGATGCGAATGGTAAAAATGCCAAGATCACGCCTTTCCTTACTGGCTTTCTGAATCCAAACGATCAGTCATTCTCAGGTCGTCCAACATTCTTCTTGCAAATGCCTGATGGCTCCATGTTACTCACTGATGAGCAATTAGGCGCTATCTACAGAATTAGCTATAGCAAAAAGTAAGCAGTCGTTTTGAGAGCTTCAAAATTAGCGGCGTTACTGTCTGGGGTTTATCTCTCGATAGTTGCGCCGCTTTCTTTTGCACAAGATATCAGCGCCAAACTCGCAGTTTGTGCTGCCTGCCACGGGGCTGATGGTAACTCTACGATGAGTGGCTCACCGTCATTAGCGGGACAGCCTAGAATTTTTCTCGAAAATAATCTCATCATGATTCGCGAGGGAATTCGGGATATACCAGTGATGAAAGGTCAGCTAGATGGATTAACTGATCCACAAATCATTGCCATCGCTAAATTTTATGCTGGTCACACATTAAAGCCAACCCATGGCAAGCATCATGACGCCCTCTATGAGCGAGGTAAGTTGCTTTCTAAGCAGGCTTTATGCGGCACCTGTCATTTGCCAAACTATGTTGGTAGAGAGCAAATGCCAAGACTAGCAGGGCAACGCGAAGATTACTTACTGCACTCCATGCGCCAATTTAGAAATAACACCGCTACTGGACGCGATACGATCATGGCTGCTTCGCTCCATGGCATGAATGATGATGACCTTAAAGCAATAGCGCACTATTTAGCGCTGACAAAATAAAACCACCCTGAGGTGGCTTTATTTGAAGAGTCGTAAGTCTAGTAGGTTTTATAAGATAAGT
>CANIMS010000188.1 GCA_947468785.1 Betaproteobacteria bacterium | reverse complement strand
GGGGGCGCCAGTAGTCTTGCCCTCAAACACCCCAGAGAGGATTTCGACTTTATCCTCTTCTTTCCGCTGAGTAACATGCCTAGAGGTGCCGGGCTTACGGCGATCTAGATCAATCTGAAGGTCTGACTCAGTAAGTGGCATTCCCGGTGGGCAACCGTCTACTACAGCTCCTATCGCAGGACCGTGTGACTCACCAAAGGTGGTAACTGTAAAAAGGAGACCTAAAGTATTCCCAGACATACCGACATTATGTCATTTGTCAGAAATTCCAGGCTAGAACGCCTTAATTTGTGCTTTTTTCGGTATCTTCTGGCCAATCCCGAATGTAAGCCTTTAGCATGGTGTTCTCAAAGTCTTGAGCTTCTACTACGGACTTCGCTACATCATAAAAAGAGATAACACCCATCAATACTTTTTCATCTAGTACGGGCAGATAGCGCGCATGATCAACCAACATCATGCGGCGCACCTCATCAATTTCCGTTTCCATATTGCAGGTTAATGGCTTTTGTTTCATAACTGAATGGACCAGCAAGCCATCTAATTGGCCATGGTGCAATGCCAGCGCAGAGATCACTTCTCTAAATGTCAATATTCCCACTAGTTTGTCATAATCCATGACAACCAATGAGCCAATATCATGCTCGCTCATTACTAATACAGCTGTCTGCAAGGCTGTATCAGGAGCAACGGTAAATAAGGTACTACCCTTTACCCGCAAAATGTCGCGAACTTTCATTTACTCTCCGAAAATATCTTCCTATGGATTCAATATAAGCCTAAGAACTCATTGAATCAAGGGCAAATCTGCCTTTTAGTAACGAATTACCCTAATAACTCCACTCCGAATTTCCGGGAGATTAGATACTAAAACTGCCCCCGCAAGAGTAATCCACCAGGTTAGATAAATCCAAATTAACGCAAGTGGAAAGATGGCGAAGGCGCCATATACCGTCTTGTAGAAGGCGGTATGGGTGAGGAATAACGCGAAACCAAACTTCATCAATTCAAAGGTCAAAGCTGCAAAAAATGCTCCGGTAATCGCATCAACCCAAAGAATCTTGGCATACGGAAGAATTTTATAGACAACAGCATAAACAATGACCGCTAGTAAGATTGGAGCAAACAAGGCGATAACCTGAAAACCCATTGAAATAGTCTTAATCCATCCTTCAGAGGCGCTGAATAACACGCCACTTAAATAAAGACCAAGACCCAGTAGGATGGGTCCTAAAATAGTTGCCGCTCCATAGATGAAAACTTTTTTATATAGGGGCCGTTTCTCATGCACCTTAAATATTTGATTAAAAGCTCCCTCAATGACGACCAAGGTCATGATCGTCGTTATCACGAGGCCAACTAAACCAATGTAGGTTAATCCTAGCGCCTTGGATGAAAACTGATCTAGATAAACTAGCATCTGTTGATTAAATCCACCCGGCATATAGGTATCCAATAACCAGTAACGAAAGGTATTTTTAATTTGGATCACACTTGGCAAATAACCAATTAATATGGTGGCTAGAGTCATCATCGGCACCAAAGATAAGGTAGTCGTAAATGCCAAACTAGCGGCAATTTGCTTTAGATTTTGACCCCGATTGCGGTCCAAGATCTCTTTGCCAAGAGAGAGCCATAATTGGGGGTTACGTATAAGGTGCATCGCCGTATCATAAGAGAAGAATATGAGCCAACACGATATTTTAGTTTTGTACTACTCCCGACATGGGTCCACGAGGGATTTAGCTCGCCTCATAGCTGAAGGGGTCGAATCCGTTCCAGGCATTAATGCGCGCCTCAGAACAGTACCGCCCGTTTCTACTGTTTGTGAATCTACAGAGCCTGCAGTGCCAAGCGACGGAGCCCCTTATGTCGAATATGTAGACTTGCAGCAGTGCATTGGCCTAGCATTGGGCTCATCCACTCGTTTTGGCAATATGGCGGCGCCGATGAAATATTTTTGGGATGGGAGCTCTTCCGAATGGATGAATGGCGCTCTCATTGGAAAGCCAGCCTGTGTTTTTACTAGCTCCGGAAGTATGCATGGTGGCCAAGAAAGTACATTGCTAACAATGATGATTCCACTGATGCATCATGGAATGATGATATTAGGACTGCCATATAGTGAGCCCGACCTCATGACGACTGTTACAGGGGGAACCCCATACGGTGTTTCGCATCTTTCTCTTGCTGATGGAAGTGCTCCTATTAGCCCAGCCGAACAGCGTTTAGCTAAAGCTCAGGGTAAGCGTTTGGCAGAAATAGCTTTACGCCTTGTTTAATATTTAAAGACCCGTATGCTAAAGAAGCTTCTAGAAAAAAATCCATATCAATTGCTGGCAACTGCAGCCTTTGTAGATCTTTTTATTCTGTGCGTTTGCTGGGAATGGTTTATCTCCCCCCTGCGCCCTGGTGGATCATGGTTGATTTTGAAGGGTATACCGTTGCTATTTGCTATCCCTGGACTATGGAAGGGCAAGGTCTATACGATGCAATGGGCTTCGATGCTAATCCTGCTCTACATTACCGAGGGTTTAGTGCGGATTTTAGAAACGGGTGCTAACTTCTGGATGGCTGTACTTGAAACTATTTTGGCAACCACCGGTTTCATTTGTTTATTGATTTATCTAAAACCCATCAAACAAAAAGCAAAAGCGAAAATGAAGCTACAGGAAAATAAATGAGCCATGATTTTCTTGCTCAAGTAAGCGCCATCTTAGATTCAAAATACATTCTGATCGAAGAAGAAGAAAAAGCACCCTATCTCACTGACTGGCGTAAACGCTATACAGGCAAAGCTTTAGCGGTACTTCTGCCTGCCACTACTGAAGAAGTGGCTGCCATAGTCAAGCTTTGCGCCGTTACTCACACTGCAGTCGTGCCTCAGGGTGGAAATACTGGTTTTTGTGGTGGAGCAACTCCAGATAGCAGTGGCAAGCAAGTCATTCTCAATCTGAAGCGTATGAATCAAATTCGTGAAATTGATGCAGCCAATCAAACCATCAGCCTTGAAGCAGGCTGCATATTGCAATCCATACAGGAAAAATCCGCTGAAAAAGGATTCTTATTTCCGCTTAGTCTTGGTGCGGAAGGAAGTTGCATGATTGGGGGAAATCTAGCAACCAATGCTGGTGGTACCAATGTATTGCGCTATGGCAATACTCGAGACTTATGCCTTGGTTTGGAGGTCGTCACTGCAAGCGGTGAAATATGGAATGGCATGAAAGGTTTACGTAAAGACAATACCGGCTACGACCTAAGAGATTTATATATCGGATCTGAAGGCACTCTGGGAATTATTACTGCCGCCGTAATGAAGTTATACCCTTTGCCCATTTCTCAATGGACCACTTTGGCAGCTACGCAAGATATTGATTCAACAATTGCTTTATTGAACTTATTTCAACAGCGAGCGACTTCCCTGCTCACCGGTTTTGAAATGATGACGAAAGAATCCTTGGCCCTGAATGAAAAACATTTTCCACAGATGGCCAATCCGCTCAAAGAAAATCCTCCTTATACGATTTTGATAGAGCTTTCTGATCATGAGAGCGAAGAACACGTTAAGCAACTCCTAGAAGTCATTCTAGAGGAGGCATTCGAAACGGGCCTCATATCTGATGCAGTTATTGCTAGCAATCTCAGTCAAGCTAATAGCTTTTGGCATATGCGCGAACACATTACGCTCGCTCAATCTCAAGAAGGGGCCAATCTGAAGCATGACATTACGATCCCCCTTTCTTCGCTTGATCGCTTTATTCGGGATACCGACGCTCTTATCAAGGCAAAGTACCCAGGGGTTCGCATCATCAATTTTGGTCATTTAGGCGACGGTAATCTCCACTACAACATTGCCCCGCCAGACGGTGAAGATTTCAAAGCATTCAATTTAGCGAATGAAAAACCCATACATGAGCTCATCTATGGCCAGGTGGAGCTCTGCAACGGCTCAATTTCAGCCGAACATGGGGTTGGGCAGCTAAAGCTTGACGGTTTAAGGGCTCATAAAGGGGAAGTGGCGCATGAGCTCATGAAAACCCTCAAAAAGGCCCTAGACCCCCAAAATATCCTGAATCCACATAAAGTAGTCTCGATTTGAGGGT
>CANIMS010000187.1 GCA_947468785.1 Betaproteobacteria bacterium | reverse complement strand
CTGGTCGTCCTTTTTTCAGAGCCGCCTCAAGAGCACCCAATTCGATTAATTCTGCACGGCTAGCATTCACCAGCAATGAAGTCGGCTTCATTAAGGCTAAATCTTGGGCTTTAACAATATGGCGCGTTTCTTCATTCAGTCTGAGTTGCAAACAAACGATATCGCTAGTACTAAAGAATTCTTCTTTGGATGTTGCAGTTGCAAAGCCATCCTCTTGCGCCTTTTTGAGACTAGTCTCACGGCCCCATACAAGAGGTTTAGCACCGAAGGCTTTTCCTAAATGACAGACTTGCTTACCTATCCTGCCAAACCCATAAACCCCCAATACTTTGCCCGATAACTGGTCACCTAAATAGCCTTGCCATTGACCATTCTTTAATCTAGCAACTTCTTCCACTAATCTCCGAAGTGCAGCCAGAATCAGAAGTAGATTTAATTCAGCAGTCGCCGCGCCTGAACCCCTTCCATCCATCACGACAATTCCTTTGGCCTTGCAAGCCTCAAGATCAACGTGAGAAGCCATTTTTCCTGTTTGGGAAATGACTTTGAGCTTTGGTAGGCGATCTAACAATTCTTTGGTAATGACCGTTCTCTCTCGAATCAGTACGATGGCATCTGCATCTTTAAAGCGCTTCGCAAGGGCATCCGTCCCACTTACCGTATCGTTAAAGATGCTGACAGTATGTGCACTTAGCTTCTCGAAACAAGCTAGCTTGCGGATGCAATCTTGATGGTCATCAGAAATCACAATATGCATAGAGCGCTTTCCTTATTCGAATAAACCATCAAGATTAGCCCTAATAAATCCAGGTCCACTTTGTTTTGCTAATTCATCTAACTCAGACTCTAGTTTTTCTTTACCCATCTCGCGTGCAATAAATACCGGACCACCACACCAGCGTGGGAAACCATATCCATTCACTAATGCAACATCACAATCAGTGACATCACTCACTACTTTTTCAGAATAAAGATGTCCGATCTCATTGATCATCGCTAGCAATACTCGATTGACAATTTCTTGAGAAGTAAAAGAACGTCTAGTCATTCCTTTAGCAGCACTTGCCTCTTCAATGATCGCATTGACTACAGGATCTACCTTGCCGGATTTAGCGCCCTGGGAATACTGGTAGTAGCCTAAGCCTGTTTTACGCCCAAAGCGTCCAGCTAAACATAAGGTATCAGGGATCTTCACATAGCGATGCTCTGGATTTCTGGTTGCAGCTAGACTCTTGCGCATTGCCCAAGCAATATCAAGGCCAGACATATCTGCAACTGCAAATGGGCCCATAGCAAAGCCATATCCTTCCAAGGCTTGATCTATTTGCTCTGGATAGGCACCCTCTTCGAGCATAAATTCACATTGGCGACGATAGGCAGCATAGATACGATTTCCAATAAAACCAAATGCATTAGCGCTAATCACCGGAGTTTTACCTAAGCGCTTAGCAAATTGCAGTGCCGCAGCAATGGCACTTGGAGCAGTTGCTTTACAGCGCACAATTTCAATTAGCTTCATTACCTGGGCAGGGCTAAAGAAGTGCAAACCTAATACTCGCGAAGGATTACTAGTTCTATCTGCAATTTCATCAATATTTAAGTAAGAAGTATTAGAGGCTAAAAGCGCCTCTGCACTTGCATGCTGCTCAATCTTCTGAAATACATCATGCTTTACTTGCATATCCTCAAAGACTGCTTCAATGATCAGGTCTGCCGATGCAATTTTTGCCCATTGCGTAGAGAATGTAAAACGATTCAGAAAAGCTGCAGCCTTATCAGCTGATAATTTACCGCTGGCGACACGAGAGTCATAAAAATCTCTCACTTTCTTGACGCCATTTCCTAGAGCAGCCTCATTCTGATCAAGCATCAATACGGAATAACCTGCTGAAAGGCAAGCAATAGCAATACCAGAGCCCATAGTACCCGCACCGATCACGGCAATTTGCTCCAAAGATTTTGGCTTTAATTCATCGGCACTTAGCGCTTTAAATAATTTACGTTCTGCAAAAAATTGATGGCGCAGAGCTTTTGCCTCCATCCCAACCCGCAGAGTTTGAAAAACCTCACGCTCTGTCGCCAAGCCTTGATCTATCGGCATCGTCATGACATTAGTGATCATTTCAATTGCCTGCTGAACATTAGGTCGGTTCTTGGCAGCTTTTAATGCTTTTTGTGAAGCTTCTAAAACGCTAGCAACTTCTGCTTGTGGGGCCGCAATATCGCGAATACGGGATTTTTGACCAATCAGTGATCTAGCATAAGTAATGGCATGCATCAATAAATCATCATTCACTAACTTGTTAATGATGCCTAGTTTGAGGGCCTCTGCCGCCTTGATACGCACTCCACCGCAAATCAACTCAATCGACTTTTCAATGCCGATTAATCTGGGCAAGCGCTGCGTGCCCCCTGCACCTGGAATGATTCCCAAAGTCACCTCTGGCAATCCGATTACAGTACCTTCTTGTGCAATCCGAGTATCACAACCCAAGGCCAACTCAAAGCCGCCACCCAATGCTGCACCATGTAATGCACAAACCACTGGCTTTGGACAATCTTCAATGGCTGCAATCACACTAGGTAAATGGGGTTCTGCCAAAGGTTGAGAAAACTCTTTGATATCTGACCCTGCAATGAAAGTATTACCCCCTCCAATGATGACTGCTGCCAAAGCGCTTGGATCATTTTGAAAAAGGTGAATAGCGTCCATTAATCCCTGACGAACCTCTGTTGAGCCTGCATTGATGGGCGGATTATTCACGGTAATCACCATGACATCTGCTTCTCGATGAATTTGGATTTTGCTTGTCATATTCTTATGCTGACTCAAACCATTGAATTAGAGCAGTGTTGATTTGATCAGGTTTCTCATATTGCACCCAATGACCAGCATCAATAATTAGCTCTTTTGATCTATTGCTATGCCCGCTGACTAACTTTTCAATGAGATATTCTGGAGTGCAAGTTACATCATGCTCTCCCCAAATCATTAATATAGGACCGGTGTATTGATCAAGTTGCTCGGCTAAGCCACCAGGCCTAGCAATCGGTCTACTTCTAAAGCGAGTGGCAATACAAGCCTCTTGATGAATGCGAATAGCCTCTGAATCCACTCTTTCATAAGTGCTCAGCATCTGCTGATATAGATTCTCACGCATCACTTCGCTCATCTTCTCTGTATCACCACTTGCATGAATCTCTTTCCAAGCCAGTAACTCACCTCTTGGACGACGAGGACCACCATGGCCAGCACTTCCTAAAAGAGCCAGCTTTGCGACACCTTGACGCTGATTAGCTAGATGGATAGCAACAAATCCACCAAAAGAAAATCCTGCAATATTGATTGACTGACTATCACCAAGCAAAGCATTTAAGGTGGCAATCATGGGCTCAATGATTCCAGGCTGAAATTGGCTATCAAAAAAAGAAGATTCACCAAAACCTGGCATATCTGGCACAAATACATGAAAGTGCTCTGCTAAAGATTCAATATTCCGCGCCCAATGCTCCCAACTGCCATGCCCACCATGCAACAAAATTAATGGTTCACGATTGCTTACTGGCTCTCCGAACTCATGCCAAGCTACAAAGCCATCTTGATAAGGAATGAGCTGGGTTTTATTGGCTAGGGCTTGAGTCATATCAAATAATAAATGTCGTTTAATTCAAAACAGCAATACCATCTGCCGCCTTAACGCCTTGTCCTTGGGCAAAAACAAAAATAGGATTGATTTCACACTCGATGAGGCGATCATCTAAAGCAGCTACCATTTCTGAAAACTGCACGATTGCTTTCACCAAAGCATTGGTATCGCATTGCGGTCTACCACGATAGCCATTGAGTAAGGGCCAGGTTTTCAAGTCCTGCAACATTTCCAATACTTCCGCTTCACTGAGCGCCTTTCCGGGCGAAAGTAAACGCATATTAGTGTCTTTAAAGAGCTCTGCGGTAACGCCACCCATGCCAACTAGGATGGCCGTTCCTAAAGGATCACGATGCATTCCAACCATGAACTCCATCCCACCTGATGCCATTTCTTGAACGAGAAACTCTTTAATAGTTGATCCGGATTTTTCTTTTACCTCTGCAGCCATTGCAATCAGCT
>CANIMS010000186.1 GCA_947468785.1 Betaproteobacteria bacterium | reverse complement strand
TTTAATAAGAATCCTTTTTTAGATTCATCCGCATTATCCGTCAGACTCCATGCAGATTCTGCTTTGCCAATTGCATTCCAGGTCCAAACTGTTCCAGGATCAACCGCTTCTGAATGACGAGCCATACACTTGACCTTGCCCCATTGAGATTCAATCCACATCCAGGCACCATCAGCGATTCCATGCTGAAGTGCGGTTGCCGTATTCACATATAAATAGTTATGACTATGAATTTGTCTTAGCCAAGCATTTTGAGAATCCCATGAGTGATACATCGCCATAGGGCGCTGGGTAATCGCATTCAAAGTAAATTTGGTGAGGTCAGTCGCCTCATCTTCAAGAGGTGGATACCAGAATGGGAGCGGATCAAAATATTTGTAGATACGTGCCTTCAAATGTTCTGGAGGTTGCGCTCCAGGACGCTTGCCGGTTGCCGCTAACCTGAATCTTTGCAAGATATCTGAGTAGATCGCGATCATGATCGGATCATTCTTCTGTCTTAGAGCATTTTCTTTAGAAAAATCTAAATACCCTTTATTCCAATTGCGCATGTATTGGTGCTCGGGTGGCATATGGTATTGATGTACGCAGTTATTCTCAGCATATTTTTGCCACTGGTTCGGATTGGGCTCACCTTTGAGAGGTTTCTCGCCATCCTTGCCACGCCAGCCAGTCAGAAAACCAATGCCTGAATCGGGGGCAGTCTGAAAGCGGGTAATAAAGTCCGGATAATCTTTGAATTTACGCTCACCTTCTGGTGTCGTAAAAGCAGGGAATTTCAAGCGTGATGCAAGCTCAATCAGGACTTCTTGAAATGGCTTACATTCCCCTAGAGGCTCAAGTACTGGAATACGTACTGAATCTACTGGCCCATCAAATTCTGAAATAGGGCGATCCAACATACTCATGACATCGTGACGCTCAAGATAAGTAGTATCGGGCAATACCAGATCAGCAAAATCCACCATTTCAGACTGGAACGCATCGCATACGACTAAGAATGGAATCTTAAATTCGCCATCAGCGTTTTTAGCATTCAAATGTTCACGCACTTCCATCGTGTTCATCGTGGAGTTCCATGACATATTGGCCATGAAAATCATGAGCGTATCAATAGAGTAGGGGTCACCTTTCACTGCATTGGTGATGACGTTATGCATCAAACCATGAGCAGCTAAAGGATGCTCCCATGAGTAGGCCTTATCAATGCGTAGAGGGTTGCCTTGCGAATCCAATGCCAAATCTTCTGGTTGTGTTGGCCAGCCCAAAGGGGGTTTGGCTAAGGGCGTATTCGGCTTAATATCATTTTCAGATGATGGGGGCTTTGCATTTGGTGGCACTTGTCTTGGGTAAGGTGCTTTGTGTCTAAAGCCCCCTGGACGATCAATTGTGCCTAATAAAGACATCAACACCGCTAAGCCACGCGTTGTTTGAAAGCCATTTGAGTGTGCAGAGAGTCCGCGCATTGCATGAAATGCAACAGGTCTACCTGTCACTGTGTCATGCTTCTCTCCCCATGAATCTGTCCACGATATAGGCAGCTCAAATTCTTGGCCGAATGCAGTATCAGCAATTTCTAGGGCAAGCTTGCGGATTCTTTCTGCAGGGATGCTGGTAATAGCGGAAGCCCATTCTGGAGTGGTTTCACTGACTTGACGTTTAAGTAGTTCAAATGCAGGAACCACTTTCTTGCCTTGATGGGGACCAGGCCCCATCGTATATTCACCAAGCAATGCAGGTGATGTGCCTTGTTTAAAACAAGGCTGCGCACTTTGAGTCTTTTCATCCCAAATATATTTATTGTGTGGTAAATCCAAGTTAATTGGATCAGAATCTGGATCGTATAAAAATAAACCTTCCTCTGCACCAGAATCCATGCAAACTAATTGCGATGAATTACTAAAGCGTTTTAAGAAGGGCGCATCATATTTCTCAAGACGAATAAGTTCATGCATGAGCGCCATAAAAAGCGCCCCATCGGTACCGGGTTTAATTGGGATCCACTCATCCGCAATTGCTGAGTAACCTGTTCTGACTGGGTTAATTGAGATAAAGCGACCACCAGCTCTTTTAAATTTAGATAAGGCAATCTTCATTGGATTGCTGTGATGATCCTCAGCGGTACCAATCATGACGAATAGTTTTGCTCGCTCTAAATCAGGGCCACCAAATTCCCAAAAACTTCCACCAATGGTGTAGATCATTCCTGCAGCCATATTGACAGAGCAAAATCCACCATGAGCAGCATAATTAGGAGTGCCAAATTGCCGTGCGAATAAGCCTGTTAAGGCCTGCATTTGATCTCGGCCAGTAAAGAGTGCAAACTTTTTAGGATCAGTAGCGCGAATATGACTTAGACGCTTAGTGAGAATTTCAAAAGCTTTATCCCAGCTAATCGGCTCAAACTCACCGTCTCCACGATTACTGCCTGCTTTTCTTAGCAGGGGTTGAGTAATGCGAGCAGGGGATTTTTGCTTCATGATTCCCGAGGCGCCCTTGGCGCAAATCACGCCTTGATTTAGGGGGTGTTCTGGATTCCCATCGATATAAACAAGTTCACCATCACGGAGGTGTGCTCGGATGCCGCATCGGCATGCGCACATATAGCAAGTGGTCTTTTTAATCTCCGTCGCAGGACCTTGTTTTTTGATGGGATCGTGCACTGGATCATTTGAAAATAGTTTAAACATAGTTTTACTTATTTATTGAGGTTGTTTAGCAAGCAAAATAGCCATCGCAGTAGAGGCGACTCTTGAAAATACGGAGTCAGATCTCGATGTGAGAATGATAGGAACTTGAGCTCCTAAAATGGTTCCAGCACACTCCGCCCCAGCCATATAGACTAAGGACTTATAAAGAATATTACCCACTTGTAAGTCAGGAGCTAACAATAGATCAGGATTGCCAGCAACCTTTGAATCGATCCCTTTTGTTTTAGCAGAATCTATAGAAATAGCATTATCGAACCCAAAGGGTCCCTCGATCATTGTTGAGGGATGAATTGGGTTTGCAGCATGGGTATCTACAATCTCTTTCGCATCGGTAGTGGCTTGCATGGCTGGGTTCACTACCTCTGTAGCAGCAATGATCGCCACCTTTGGATTTGCAACCCCAAGTTTGTTCAGGGCTTCAAGGCTGCTTTTAAGGATCTGTATTTTTTGGGATGCATTGGGCGCAATATTCACTACACAATCACTGATCCCCAGCAATTTTGGGTAATGCTTGAGCTCAAATAAAAATAAATGACTCGTTCTGCGATCGGTTCTTAATCCATCGCGCTGCACTATAGGTCCCATCAGATCTTCGGTATGTAAGGATCCCTTCATCAAAACTGCAAGCTTGCCTTCCTTAACCATCTCTACTGCTTTCTTGGCAGCAAGTATGGGGTCATTAGGGGTATTGATAACTTCGATTCCATCCAAAGAGAGTTTTTCCTTGGCTGCTAGTTCCGTAATGAGGTCTTTAGGTCCAATCAAGATTGGTTTGCCAAGCTGTCTTTTGATTAACTCAAAGACGGTTTCGAGAGCTGGTGCACTCAGCGGATAGACAACCCCCAAAGGGAGATCGCTCTTAGCTTCCTCGATCATTTTTTCCAATAGTGGATATTTATCCATGAGGTTTGCCTGATTGGTCTACCGTTATTCGAATGAATTAAGACAGAGTTTGAGAAATACGTGCAGAAGCTTCTTTGAGCTTCGGAATATGTTCCATTGCTTGATTTAAGGGAAGCCTTGCAGTCGCTGCATGGACAGCAATGGCCGCCACTACTTCACCCATAGCATCTCGAACCGGTACTGCTACACAGGAAACGCCCAGAACATATTCTTCATTATCAATGGCATATCCAGTGCTAACGATGCGCTCAAGCTCTGACTCTAGTAGGTCACGATCCGTAATGGTTCTGTGAGTAAATTTCTCGAGCGGTAAGTTTTCTAAAAGCCTGGCACGCTCCTCGGGTGCTTTGAATGCCAGCAATAACTTGCCACTAGCGCTGCAATGAGGGGGGAGGACTGTTCCTGGCGGTAGATGCAGGCGTAAGGCCCAATTAGCTTCAACACGATCTAAATAAAATAGCTCGCCACGTTTCAATACTGCTAGATTACAAGTCTCACCTAGATCG
>CANIMS010000185.1 GCA_947468785.1 Betaproteobacteria bacterium | reverse complement strand
TCGAGGATATCGATCATGCTCACCATTCTTAAGCGTCCAGGATGGGGGTCCTGTGGACCATCTCTAAACTCTACGATACGAGAATTGACGCGGCTTTGAAGTAAGAACTGCATGTATTGATCCTGGTCATCGCGATCCATTTCTCCACCAGCATGCCGCTCATTTTGATATTGCTGATAGAGCTGATAGTGTTCATCTTTGTAGCCTAAGTTCAGAACGTGCGCTTCTAATCCCAGATGCTTTTTTTGTGCACGGCGCTGACTACGAGTGGGAGAAAACTGGTTCACTAAAATACGAGTCGCAATACAGGCTTTGCATTGATCGCAGTATGGGCGATAGGTATATAAACCGCTTCTACGAAATCCTGCATTGAGCAATTCCCCATAAACATCCGCATGAATTAAGTGAGACGGAGTTGCTACTTGAGAGCGCGCAAGACGATCAGGCAGATAGCTGCATTCATAAGGCGCTGTAGCATAAAACTGTAGCGCAGTGAGGGGAAGTTCTTTCAGCTGGGTCATAGCCAGTGGTTCAAGATATCTTTATTAAAAGTCCAAGGTTTTTCAATATTAGTTTGATTTAATGAAGTTTGCAGATTCATCAAAAATTGAGCGCGCGGGATAGGGGATGCCCCCAGGGAACGCAAATGGGCTGTTTCTTGCTGGCAATCAATCAGTTGAATCTGATTTTGTACGCACCAAGCGCTTAATGCCGCTAAGGCCAATTTAGAGGCATTGCTTTCATAGCTGAACATGGACTCTCCAAAGACCATGGCAGCAAAGGAAACGCAGTAAAGTCCGCCGATGAGTTTTTTCCCATCCATCACAGCAATGCTATGGGCATTTCCTTGTTCATGCAGTGCCGTATAGGCGTCCATGATTTCATGGGTAATCCAGGTGCCGTCTTGGTCTTTTCGTTGACTCGTAGCACATGCTCGAACTACGGCACTAAAGTCAGCATCTACTTGTATCTCTGATTGCGAATCATTGCAAAAGTGGCGGATCTGTTTCTTTAGGGATTCACTGCATTTGAAATTCTGGGGATCTAAAACCATACGGGGATCAGGTGACCACCATAAAACTGGTTGGTTATCTGAGTACCACGGAAAGATTCCTGATTGATAGGCACGCGCTAGTTGACCTGGATAAATTCGTTCGCTGACTGCGATTAAGCCAGGAACACTTGGGTCCGGATCTTGTTCAGTTAATGGGTTGGGGAAGGGGTCATGAGGACCTAGCCACTGAATCTGGCTCATATAGTACTCATTGAATTTTTTCAGATGACAATACATCTCGGCTACGAACATGAAATTCATTGCCAGACTCAAGAATGCCAGCAGCACGATCTGCAAAAAACCACTCTAAAGTTTGTTTGACCGTAGGAAAGGCTAACTCACTCCAGGGAATCTCATGTTCATGAAACAGCGCTACTTCTAGACTTTCTTCACCAGCGGAAAAGCTTGGATCGGTCATAGTGGCAAGATAAAAGAGATGCACTTGTTCTGCATGCGGAACGTTTAGTAATGAATACAAAGGACCAATTTCTACTTTGGCACCAGCTTCTTCAAAAGTTTCTCGTGCGGCTCCGGCACTCGTACTTTCGCCGAGCTCCATAAAGCCAGCAGGAAGAGTCCAATAGCCATGACGCGGAGCAATGGCACGACGACATAGCAACACTTGTTTGCCGTATACCGGAATGCTGCCAACAACATTCCGGGGGTTTTGATAGTGAATGCTGTTGCAGGCATCACACACAAAACGCTCACGTGAGTCATCAAGCGGAATCTTCACAGTCAGTGTGCTTGCACAGTTTGGGCAATACTTCATGGAAACTTTCTAAAAATAGGCTTTGATGGCCCCACGCAGGGCATTACTAAGAATAATCTCTCTTGCCATTGAAACATCTTTAATAGTCAGGTTGGCTTCACGGGCATTCATCTGAAGATCTGCCAGGAGTGCAGCTCGCATCACACCAGGAAGTAGGCCAGCACTAATCGGGGGGGTCAGCCATTCATCACTATTGCTAGGTTTAATAAAAAGGCTAGTTCTACCGCCTTCAGTCACAAAGCCTTGTTCATTTGTAAAGAGTGCATCAAAGCCGCCTAACTTGACTGCCGCTTGCCAGGCTTGATCATAGAGATGGCGCTGATTCACCTTATGCTGTAGAAGAGGGTCTCCCGAAAAAAGGACGCCATCACTGGGCAAAATATCTTTAGCCCAAAATACTTTCACAGCTTGATCTAAGGGTTCTAGTAGGCCTGTAGTGCAACTGATTTGACCATTGCTAGCAAGATCTAAGCGAAGTCGATAGCGCTGAGTTTGATCGAGGCTTGAACTGATACTCAATACTTGCTCCTGAGCATCCTCACGATGAAATGGGATGCCTAAAGATGCGGCTGAGGATTGCATTCGGTCAAGATGGGTGGCTAGAGCTTGTGGGATACCTTGAGTGATAGCGATCGTTTCAAATAAGCCTACTGTGCTGGGAAGATTCTTTAAAAATGCCGACTTGATTTGGCACTCCTCCCATTCTTGCTTTGCATCAGAATCGATCGTAATGCCCGCACCAACCCCAAGCGTGAAATGGCTGCTGTGGTTTTGGGTATTCTCTTCAATTTCAACCGTACGAATCGGAACGCTAAAGGCAAAATCTCCGTTGGGATCGAGCCAGCCTAGAGCACCGCAGTAATACCCGCGATTAAAGGGCTCGAGTTCTTGAATAATCTCCATACTCCGTTTTTTGGGTGCACCCGTCACAGAGCCACAAGGAAAGACTGCTTGCAAGATCTCGTACAAACTCGTTTGAGGTTTGATTTGTCCTTGGACGGTAGACGTCATTTGCAAAACATCACCATGCCTTGCCACTTCAAATAGATTGGGAACCTCTACCGTTCCTGGAAGAGAGATACGACTGAGGTCATTGCGAAGCAAATCCACAATCATGACGTTTTCTGCTTGATTCTTTGGATCTGCTGAAAGCGCGTCTGCTTCTGCTAATAGAGCGCTTGCAGTCCCTTTCATCGGCATCGCTTTCAATAGGGCGCCTGTCTTTTGAATAAAGAGTTCTGGTGATTGTGAGAGGATGAATTGATGATCGTGTTCTAAGTAGGCACCGAACCTACCAGGTTGCCGTTCTCGTAATCGACTGTAGAGAGCCAAGGGCGAACCATACGTTTTTCCAGTAATTCGATAGGTATGGTTGATCTGGTAGGTATCACCGCTACGAATATATTCTTGAATGCGTGCAATATCTTTGGAAAACTGCGCTTGATCTATCGATTCCTGTACATCGAGAACGCCAGCAGTTTGAGCTTTGCTACTGAGCTGGCTTAACTGATCTGCAATCAGCGCATCCACTTGATCTTTAGAGAGCTTTTGATGTTCTTTAAAAGACCAGGCCTGTATTAGAGGATGTTTATCTCCGGCTGGGCGCGCTGGTAAACGATGAAAGAGCGCGCCGAGTTCATAAGCAAAAGCAGCAACTAGATAATTACCCTTTTCGAGAGCAGCAGTGAATTCTTCTAAACAATTGCGAATGGCAAGCTGGTCTTGATCGGGATTTCCGCTAGGGAGAATGCACCATGCTTGTAATGGTTTGTGATAAACCCGACTAGTGGGCTGAGTGGGGCTGCTATGCGCGTCATCAAGCAGAATCATTGCAGGCAGCCCGAGTTCTAGACAGACTTATTTAAGAAGAGTGGCAGATTCAATAGTCACTGTTTTAGCAGGCACATCAGCCATACGACCCATGCGGGGAGCAGATGCCACCATGGTTGGTACTTTACGAATGGCGTCGATGGTTTGGGTGCCAGAAATGACTTTGCCAAAAACGGTATAGCCGTTACCCATTGCATTAGGAAAATCTAAACCTTGATTGTCTTTCACATTAATGAAGAACTGGGCTGTTGCTGAATCGGGATCAGAAGTACGCGCCATGGCAATGGTGTAGTTATTGTTCTTAAGACCATTATTGGCTTCAGATACCACTGGGGACTCAGTTGGCTTTTGCGTTAGGTCAGCCGTGAAGCCACCACCTTGAATCATGAAGCCATCAATCACGCGATGAAAGATGGTGCCGTTATAAAAACCGCTTTTGACATAGTTGAGAAAGTTGGCCGTGGTTTTAGGCGCCT
>CANIMS010000184.1 GCA_947468785.1 Betaproteobacteria bacterium | reverse complement strand
GCACCTGCTACGGCTGTTGAAGCCACAACTGGTGAGGCTCATTTGCGCCACCACATTTCACCAAACGGCTACTATCGTGGTCGTAAAGTAGTTAAAACTAAAAACGACTAATTTTTAGTCCAAATAGATCGAAGCGGCTCCACTAAAAGCCGCTTTTTTCTTGGATAAATCACTTGCAGCAATCAATGAGTTTATGAGCGTTACTCTAGCTATTGATGCCATGGGCGGAGATCATGGAGTCGTTGTGACGGTTCCGGCCGCCTGCGATTTTTTGGAAAAGCATGCCGATGTCAAAATTACATTGGTAGGTGATCCCGCTGCGATCCAGCAAGCCCTGAATAAATTTCCTAAAGCGCCTCTTGAGCGCATTCACGTTATCCCCGCAAGCGAAATCGTTTTAATGGATGACCCCATTGAGATTGCCTTACGACGCAAAAAAGATTCATCAATGCGCCTTGCGATTGAGCAAGTAAAGGAGGGTGCAGCTGATGCCATCATCTCTTCCGGGAATACGGGTGCATTGATGGCGATTTCTCGTTATATCCTCAAGACCCTGGAAGGCGTTGATCGTCCAGCGATTGCAACCGCCATTCCGAATGAAAAAGGCCGTGGCACAACGATGTTGGATTTAGGCGCCAATGCTGACTGTGAGCCTATGCATTTGTTACAGTTCGCGCAAATGGCCAATGTGATGGTTCAGGTTGTTGATGGCACCCAAAATCCTACGATTGGTTTGCTCAATATTGGTGAAGAGGTTATTAAGGGTAATGAAGTAGTAAAGCAAACCAGTGAATTATTGCGAGAATCAAAATTGAATTTTTACGGCAACGTAGAAGGCAATGATATTTTTAAGGGCACAACAGATATTGTGGTGTGTGATGGCTTTGTGGGTAACGTCGTTTTGAAGGCCAGCGAAGGTTTGGCAAAGATGATGAGCGGCATGATTCGGGAAGAATTTAATCGCTCTTGGTACACCAAGCTGATGGCAGTATGTGCCATGGTGCCTTTATTAAGGGTGCGTAAGCGTGTGGATCATCGACGCTACAACGGTGCTGTATTGTTAGGTTTGCGGGGCTGTGTGATTAAGAGCCATGGTTCTGCAGATCGATTTGCATTTGGTTTTGCTTTAGATCGCGCTTATGAAGCCGCTAAAAATCGGATGGTTGAGCGCATTGCTGATGCTTTTGTGGCGGAGACGAAAGAATGAGTATTTATGCAAGAGTAGCTGGCACGGGAAGTTATCTTCCAACGCTGCGCTTAAGCAATCAAGATTTAGTTGAACGCTTAGCTAAAAATGGTTTAGAGACCAGTGATGAGTGGATCACCACTAGGAGTGGTATCTCAGCGCGACATTTTGCTGCTGAAAATGAGCTGACTAGCGACTTAGCTCTTAAGGCGGCACAGGCTGCACTCTCTAGTGCAGGTCTGAGTTCTTCAGATTTAGACCTCATTATTTTGGCAACTTCTACACCTGATCATTTGGGCGGGTTTCCAAGTACTGCCTGTGTAGTGCAAGATAAGTTAGGCGCACATACTGCTTGCGCAGCCTTTGATATTCAGGCAGTTTGTGCTGGGTTTACTTATGCACTCGCTACAGCGGATGCATTTATTCGTTGTGGTACTTATAAAAAAGTGCTGGTCATTGGCGCTGAAACTTTTTCACGTATTCTTGATTTCAAAGATCGTGGTACTTGCGTCTTATTTGGTGATGGTGCCGGGGCAGTTGTTTTGGAGGCATCAAATGAGGCTGGCATATTGTCAACCGCTTTACATGCCGATGGAAGTCAGCGAGATATCTTATGTGTGCCTGGTCGTGCTGGTAATGGCGAAGTCCATGGTTCTCCATTTATGACGATGGATGGTCAAGCCGTTTTTAAATTAGCCGTTAAGGTATTGGAGCAAGTAGCTCATGAAGCATTGGCAAAGGCTAATCTGAAGCCGGAGCAAATTGATTGGTTAGTTCCGCATCAGGCCAATATCCGCATCATGGAAGGCACTGCCAAAAAGATGGGCATGTCGATGGATAAAGTCATTGTCACAGTGCATGAGCATGGCAATACATCTGCAGCCTCTATTCCACTTGCTTTGGATTCTGGTGTGCGCTCTGGTCAAATTAAACGCGGCCAATATCTTTTATTAGAAGGCGTTGGCGGTGGTTTTGCTTGGGGTGCAGTAGCGCTCAAGTACTAATTCTTAACTATTAAAAAATAATCTCATGACATTTGCATTTGTTTTCCCAGGGCAAGGCTCCCAATCTGTTGGTATGTTGAACTCAGTGGCAGAGCGTCCCGAAGTTCGCGCAACCTTACAAGAGGCATCTGATGCCTTGAGTGAAGATGTTGCTAAGTTAATTGCAGAGGGGCCTGCAGAGGCTTTGTCCTTAACAACTAATACGCAACCAGTGATGCTAACTGCGGGCGTTGCGTTTTACCGCGCTTGGCTTGCTGCTGGTGGTGCGGCTCCTAAGGTGATGGCAGGCCATAGTCTTGGTGAGTATTCTGCATTGGTAGCTGCGGGCGTGATTTCTTTTAAAGACGCAGTGCCATTGGTGCGTTTTCGTGCTGAGGCAATGCAAAGTGCTGTGCCAGTCGGCACTGGCGGCATGGCTGCGATTTTAGGTTTGGATGATGCGGCTGTGATTCAGGTTTGCTCAGAAGCGAGTGCAGCCTCTGGCGGTGTAGTCGAGGCCGTGAACTTTAACGCGCCTGGACAAGTAGTGATTGCTGGTGCAAGCGATGCAGTGACTAAAGCATGTGAGTTACTCAAAGCAGCAGGCGCGAAACGTGCATTGCCATTACCGGTATCAGCACCATTCCACTCTTCTTTATTGCAACCTGCATCTGAGAAGCTCAAGACATACTTGACTAATATTGAATTTAAGACGCCTACGATCTCCGTGATTAACAACGTTGATGTTCAAATCTTGAATGATCCAGTTGCGATTAAAGACGCCTTAGTGCGCCAAGCAGCTAAGCCTGTGCGCTGGCAAGAAACGATTCAAGCGATGGCGCAACAGGGCATTACACAAGTGGTGGAATGCGGGCCTGGCAAGGTTTTGGCAGGCCTTACCAAGCGGATTAATGATCAAGTGACGGGTGTGCCAGTATTTGATGAAGCCAGCTTGAACGAAGCACTTGCGGGTCTCAAATAAAAATAATCATAGCTAATAAAGATTACAGCGAAAGACAAATATGAATCTCGACTTAAGCGGACAAATTGCCTTAGTAACCGGCGCATCACGCGGTATTGGTCAGGCCATTGCAGATGAATTAGTGAAGAATGGAGCAAAAGTGATTGGTACTGCAACGTCTGCTGATGGTGCCAAGGCTATTGATGATCGTTTAAAAGCTTCTGGCGGACGTGGAATGGTCTTGAATGTCACTGAGCCAAATGCTTGTGAAAATATCATTGATGTCATCGTCAAAGATTTTGGCGGCATTAATATTTTGGTGAATAACGCTGGTATTACACGTGATAACTTAGCGATGCGTATGAAGGGTGATGAGTGGACGGATGTGATTGATACCAACTTAAGTTCGGTATTTCGTTTATCGCAAGCGGTTTTGCGCCCCATGATGAAGGTGCGTGCTGGCCGCATTATTAACATTACGTCGATTGTGGGTCATATGGGTAATGCTGGTCAGGCTAACTATGCTGCTGCAAAAGCAGGTGTTTCTGGCATGACAAGAGCCTTAGCGCGTGAAATTGGCAGTCGCAATATCACCGTGAATTGCGTAGCGCCAGGCTTTATTGATACCGATATGACGCGCGCTTTGAGCGAAGAACAGCAAAATGCCCTAAAAGTGAACATTCCTTTAGCCCGCTTAGGTAGCCCCGAGGATGTGGCTCAGGCAGTGGCATTTTTGGCCTCCCCAGCTGCGGGGTACATTACGGGTAACACCCTACACGTCAATGGCGGACTATATTTAGCCTAATGGCAAACAAGGATTTGGTCATTTTTTGGTGGTTTTGCTAAATAAAGCCGCCAAGCTGATAAAATCCTTCAATCGTTTTTTTACAACCCTTGGGGGACTTAATGGACAACATCGAACAACGCGTTAAGAAAATCGTCGCTGAGCAATTGGGCGTCGCTGAAGGAGATATCAAGAATGAATCTTCTTTTGTGAATGACCTGGGCGCTGACTCTCTTGACACT
>CANIMS010000183.1 GCA_947468785.1 Betaproteobacteria bacterium | reverse complement strand
TGAGTAGATGACAACGCCTGTATCTCCAATTGCCAAATGCTCACCGTAGATGGGTGCCATGATGTTCTGGTAATTAATACAGGTATCGGTCATCGATACCCCCATCTTCACAAACGCATCAATCGCACGTCTTTCCAGCTCCAGCATTTTTTCAGTCTGGCCTAGTTGATTGGCTTTCGTAAAGTCGGTACCCCTAGGGTCGGTAATGGTCGGAATACGAACAACCCTGTCTTTCAATGCATTTTGAGCTAAGCCTTCAAGCCACTCAACCCCTGACTCACCCAAACTCTCTGTATCGGCCATGATATGCGCTTGAGATACTGGCACTAAATCATCAGCGCCAAAAAATTCACCTACTTTGATCTGATGCTCAATGGCATTTTTTCGCACTGGACCAAATTCTCCAGCGAGCATTGCCTTTTCTTCTTCGTTTAGCTTCATCTTGTTCTCTTATGATTCATTAATCTACTGTAGCGCCAGAATCGCGAACGACTCTGGCCCATTTTGCTATCTCACTGGTCTGGAAATTAGCCAAACTATCTTTGAAATCAGTATTGGGTTGCACCCCCAGATTTCCGAGTCGCTCTTTAAAGGCAGGTGACTGAGCCACGCTTTCTGTAGTGGCTCTTAATTTTTTAGCAATTGCATCTGGTAATTTGGCTGGTGCAAATACTGCCCACCATGCGGTAGACTCAAATTGTGGATAGCCTAGTTCAGCTACTGTTGGTACATTAGGCAGTAAAGGGGAGCGTGTTTTGCTAGTTACTGCTAAAGCACGTAATTTTCCAGAAGTAATATGGGGTAAGACAGACTGAATCGGATCAAACACTAACGGTATCTGTCCGCCAATTAAATCCGTAACAGCTGGTGCACTTCCTTTATAAGGAATGTGCTTGAATTTAACCTGAGCTACCGACTCAAATAAGGCTCCGGTTAAATGTCCAGGCGTGCCGTTTCCTGCGGTACCGTAAGCAATCGTGTCTGGTTTTGCACGAGCATCTGCAATCAATTCTGCAAGTGTCTTAATACGATCATTTGAATTCACGGCAATCACCACTGGAGCTGATGCCACAAGCGCAATGGGCGTGAAATCCCTAGTCATGTCATACGGAAGTTGCTTATACAAACTTCCATTAATGGCATTGGTGCCTACCGTACCCATCAATAAGGTGTAACCATCTGGTGCAGCCTTTGCCACCAGATCAGCACCGATAGAGCCTCCAGCGCCACCCTTATTTTCAATCACGATTTGTTCCTTTAGACGCTCTTCCAAAAGCACCGATAAAGGTCTAGCGACGATATCGGTTGGACCTCCAGGAGGAAATGGAACAATTAACCGAATTGGTTTGTTAGGGTAGTTTTGCGCAATAGCATGAGCAGCAAGCAAAAAACTGCCAAACAATATGAGCCAGTATTTACTGGCCTTAGCATTGAAGAGATTCATCGCAATTAGCTCCACACTGAAAGATGATGAATTACTCTAAATCAACGGACATATAATGTAAATTTATATTAATTTAATTTAAATATAAGCTATTGTTATGAATATCAAACAGATTGACTTGAGATTGCTCCGCAGTTTTCTGACGGTTGCCAGAACCGGTAACTTCGTTCGAGCCTCTGAAGCCTTAAGCATTACGCAATCTGCCCTCTCGCAACAAATGAAAGAATTGGCCAGTCATCTAGAGCTACCGCTTTTTGAAAAAAAGGGGCGCAGTCTCATTTTGACGAAATTTGGTAATGGGCTACTTCAAAAGATTGAGCCCTTGCTGGGACAAATCGAAGAAGCGCTGATGCAAAGCCTAGACGATAGTAAAAACATTGTCGGCACTTTACGGGTTGGCGCTACCAATACCTATTCAAAAACAATCGCATTGCCTGCTTGCATGGAGCTACTCAAAGAATATCCCAGCCTCAATATTGAACTTAAAGAGCTGCCTGCTCAGAAAGTATTGACGGAGCTGATGGAGGGAACCATTGATGTTGCCATCATTCCTCAAGACTACCAATTTCCTGATCTCGAATGGAAGAGCCTGATTACAGAACAATTTGCAGTCATTGGTACTTCAAAGGCGATTGAAAAATTACCGAATACCATCACCCTGAAATATTTAGCCAAACATGAGCTTGCTGCCCTGAATCGTCAATTTCTGATGCGCCAAAAAATTGATGCTCAGTCCCGTCAAGAAGGCATTCCTCTCAATATCCGCATGGAAGTTTCCAGTATGGGTGACCTCATAGAGATAGCAAAGACTGGCAAGCTTCTAGCCCTGGGCAGCTCCATTGCTCTGCTGAAAGAAAAGCAACTAAAGTCCAAAGAGATCAAAGGTGATCTTCTCATCAGGACTGCTGCAGTGTGCTGGAGAAAAACGAAATTTGTTAACAGTGCAATGATTGCGTTTCAAGAGAAAGCCCAAGAAATTTCAAGCTCACTAGAAGCAGAGATCAAACTACGAAAGCGTCAAGCATAGCTAGCTTCAAGGCGAATAGATTAGCCCCAAATCAAAAGCAGGCCTATTTAATATATTAATGTTACTTATGATTGCATTAATGAAATATTATTATTCATAAAGTCTCATTTTTGCTATAGTCAATCAATGCCCGATAGGCGCCCGGTACCCTCTCTACCAAACTATTTTTACCAAGGAATAAAGCTGCTATGAATCATGATGATGCATTGCTCAATTTTCTGGCTCAATTTGATACCCCGACCATCTGCAATGCCCTCGAATTAATTGATCCATCCTATAGAACAACTGGATTTACGACGGAGCCTTTGCAGTGCATTTATCCTGATCTGCCTTCAATCGTTGGTTATGCAAAGACTGGCACCGTCAGCGCGATTGCACCATCTAAGAAGAGTGCTGCCGAGCAGTTAGAAAATCGCATCAATTGGTATAAATATGTTGACCAAAATCCCAAGCCAAGCATCGTTGTTCTGCAAGATATAGATGGGGAAAGAGCGGGTTTTGGCGCATTCTGGGGAGAGGTGAATTCTCATGTTCATCGCGGCTTAGGCGCCAAGGGCGTCATTACCAATGGCTCTATAAGAGATATCCAAATGAACGCGACTGGCTTTCAAATGCTGGCAGGAAGCGTGATGCCTAGTCATGCTCATGTGCACATCGTCGATATTGCTTGTGACGTCACTGTTGCTGGTCTTAGTGTTCAATCAGGTGATTTAATTCATGCAGACCGTCATGGGGCTGTCATGATTCCCCATGAGGCCGCAATGAAGATTAAAGAAAAGATTGAATTAATTGCCAGAAAAGAAGAAGTCATTATTGGCGCTGCAAAAAAACCTGGATTTAATTGGGAAATACTCAGTGAGTCAATCAAAAAGACGCTAGACATACATTAAATTTCATTTAAGGAAGAGTGCTAATGAAAAAAATATTTTTACTTCCATTCATTGCTTTAGTTTCATTCTCAAATGTCTTTGCCCAAACTTCAGATTGGCCAAATAAACCCGTCAAAATAGTAGTGCCCTTCACCCCTGGTGGAGCGCTGGATCTCACTGCCAGAGAGCTTGCGAAACGCTTATCAACTAAATACAACCAAAGTTTTCTTGTTGAAAATCTGCCTGGAGCTGGGGGCACAGTCGGCGTTAACGCCGTTGTAAAGTCAAAGCCGGATGGCTACACCCTATTAGTAGCATCAACTGGTCAACTTTCTTTACAGCCAGCAATTTATAAAAATCTTCCATATGACCCAGCAACTGATTTAAAGCCGATCAGTCAATTAACTTCGGCTCCATTTATCTTGGTAGTTAGCAGTGACTATCCTGGTAAAACTGCCAAGGATTTATCTGCTGATCTAAAAGCAAATCCAAAAAAATATAACTACACCTCTACAGGTAATGGCACCTTAGTCCACCTCACTGGCGAAATGTTTAGCCAGGCTTCCGGAGCCAATGCAACTCATGTCAGCTATAAGGGTGGCCCCGAATCTGTTCTGGCAGTTGCATCAAAAGATGCTCTTTATACGATTACGAATATTTCGAATGCAATGCCATTATTAAGTAGCGGCAAACTAAAAGCCTTAGCCACATCCGGCAGCAAAAGACCCAGTGGCTTAGCTGATATTCCCACAATTGCAGAAAATGGCTTTACAAATTTTGACTCCACTGTCTGGGTAGGTTTATTCGGCCCTAAAAATATTCCGAATAATATTGT
>CANIMS010000182.1 GCA_947468785.1 Betaproteobacteria bacterium | reverse complement strand
GCTGTTTTTATATTACGCATTAAGGATCGTGGCGTTAAAAGAGATTTTAGTATTCCGCTGTATCCAATAACGCCTCTACTATTTTGTGTCTCTTGTGCTTATTTAAGTTATTCAAGCTTTGCTTATGCTCATAGCAAGGGGGCTGTATATATTTCAATATACGTTATGTTATTGGGCATTATTGCGCTGATTTTTTTACGAGCAAAGAGCGCACGCTAAAAGATATTGACTGCTTCAGCCCTCTATTGAATACCAAAAAATGTATTAGCCTCATCAATAATCGAATCATATTCTTTGAGGTTAGGTTTATCAGGACTACCACCTTCGATAAAGGTGCCGCCGATGACTCCAATATCTTGGGGCGCGGAGTCTGGTAAGTGTTTTGGGAAAATATAAAAAGACCTTTTTATCTTTTGATGTGCTTCTGTTTTACCTTCCCCAAAGTAAACCAAAATCATGTAGTTCATATTCTCAGGGATTTGATTTTTCAGCATGATCAAATGTCCTTGAACGGGTACTAGGGCCGTGTCCTGAGCTAATTCAACAGCACCAAGCCCGCTACAGTTGAAGATAAACTTTTCAGGTAGCTCATCAAATGCGTTAATTTTGCCAAGTACGATGTTGATGTGATGGGCATTAATGAAATCATGTAACTCAGCCATGAGTAAGGCTGTATTCATAAAAATGCCATCGTCATATACAACCATCTTTCGAGTCGTGCCATTGCCAAAATCCAGAACAACATCTTTTGCTGGATTCATCACCTTACCTACGTAAGCCTCAAGCCCAGAATCTTCACGGCTATTGAAGTAGCTGGGTACTAAGCGAGCACCCTTTTTAAAATCAGTGTTGTTATTTCTGGCGATACCATCATAAAAGCGATAGGCATCAATGCCAATTTGATCAATGATCGATTGCATCGCATGATCGTTATCCATGGAGACTGGAGCCAATAGTCCACCTGCGTAGTGGGAGGCTAAGGAGTCTACCTTTTCGGCATAAATGGTGAGATTCGAATAGCCACGTTTGGTTAAATCGTAGGCGGTAAAAAGACCAACTAAGCCTGCTCCAATAATGCCAATAGGGGTGGACTTATTGGATAGGTCTTTACCTAATACCGAATCAATGAGTAGTGAATTGACATACTTTGCCGAACCTGGTCCAAGGGTCCAGCCACTACCGCCATGACCATAATTGTGGGCGATTATCTTGTTGCCCTTTTGCTCAACGCTTAAATTGGGCATGCCGTGTTTCATAGGGCGATAGCAAAGAATCTTTTCACCCAAATTGACTTGCTCAAATGCTGGGGGAACAATATTTCGGATCTCAATCGGCTCGGTCATCGGTTACCTTTGTTTGATTATGGCGCAATGCTATTAAGAACATGAATTCATTGTCTTTGGCATATATTCTTCTGTAAAGTAAAAAAAGGCAAGGCAGAATTTGATGTTTACCCGCAAGTATCGGCAAAGAAAGGTCACCCGTAATTCTCAAGCATTAGGACCGAATCCCTATTGAAATATTGAATGTAGAGGATGTGTGAGTGATAACCCTAGATTGGGAGGCGATCAATCATAAAACGTTTGACCTAAATTCAATTCATTGGCATTCTATTTATCAGAAATCGCCCATCGCTCAATAGATACCAGCGTTGTGCCAGAGAATAGAAATCCTTACCTTATTACAAATACATCACCAAGGAATACGAAATGAAATTGATCATGTCATTATTGATGGTTGCCAGTCTTATTGGCCTGAGTGCTTGCGGAAAGAGTGATAAAAAAATTGTAGGCACATATCAATTTTTTAAAGGTGTTGAGAATTGCACGCTGATCGACTTACGAACCCTTCAAATTGATCCTACGAATCTTCTCATTAAGGGTGGTGGCAATAAAGACGCTATAAGTCGCCTCGTTGCAGAGTCCAAGGCAGCTGGAAAGCCGCTTGAAGAAGATGCATTCTTTGGACTAACCTCTACTAATGGGCAATTTTTTTCCGGCTATGAAGGAAAAATTTCGAAAGTGAATATTCAGGATGCAAAAGTAATGTGGAAGGACTGGGACGAACAGTCTTCCACTCCCAATGAAATACTTTTCACGAAAAAATACGAAATTACCATGGAAAATGGTAAACAAAAAGCTATTTATACAAATGAGAATGACCTAGTGGGGATTGCAGAGCCTGCAAAATGTATTTTCAAGAAGTAAATGAAAATAAGCTGATAGCTTAAGCTACTGAGATTTGTACAGCGAAACAAATTGATCCAACTCTGCTGGAGATAATGCACCAAAAAATCTTTCAACTTCAGAGCCATTTTTAAAGATGGCTAGTGTTGGAATAGAGCGGATGTTGTATTGCTCTCCTATAGCAGGATTCGCCTCGGTATCTAGCTTTACGTGAAGCATTTGCTCTCCATATTTGGCGGCGCTAGCTTGAAAGGTTGGAGCAAACATTTTGCAGGGTCCACACCAAGGTGCCCAAAAGTCAACAATGATGGGTAGCGTAGTTGATTTCAGAATTTCATGAAAGCTAGTCTGATCCGCATCAACCGGCCCTAAGAGCAAGCTTGATTTACAGGCGCCACAGATCGGTTTTTCATCAATTCGACTTGGTGGGAGGCGATTCAATTTATTGCAACTAGGACATTGAATGATCATTAGCTTTTCCCTTTCTATGCGGCAGGATGAGTGACTTCATAAATCCATTATCCCAGTTAAGCTAGTAATCTCAAGCACCTTTTGGGGTATGCTAATGTCAATTACCACCAATAAATGATTTGAAATTTTTTAATACTGAATGATATGAGTTCTCTAGACAGCTTTTGGATGCCATTCACCCCGAATCGAGAGTTTAAGAGTGCTCCTCGTATGGTTCACTCAGCATCTGGGGTTACTTATCAGAGTGACGATGGAAGAAATATTCTAGATGGCACATCTGGGTTATGGTGTGTTGGCGCAGGGCATCGGCACCCCAAGATTTCTGAGGCAATGAAATCTCAAATTGACGTACTAGATTTTGCTTCTAGTTTTCAGGTTGGCCATCCTGGCGCATTTCAACTAGCAGACCGAATTGCTTCGATTGCGCCACCAGGTTTAGACAGAGTCTTTTTGGTAAATAGTGGCTCTGAGGCCTGTGACACCGCCATGAAACTGGCTTTGGCATATTGGCGTGTTCGTGGTGAGGGGCAGCGTAATTTATTTATCGGTCGTGAGCGCGGCTTTCATGGCGTTGGTTTTGGTGGAATATCAGTTGGAGGCATGGTGAATAATCGCAATGCTTTCGGAACATCACTGTTACGTACAGACCATTTGCGTTCAACCTGGGATGCTGATAATCAAGCATTTATTAGAGGCCAGCCAGAGCTTGGAGTGGAAATGGCTGATGAGCTCGAAAGCAGGATTATTGCTTTGCATGGCGCTAGCAATATTGCCGCAGTCATTATTGAGCCGATTGCATGCTCTACCGGCGTGTTGGTTCCTCCTAAAGGTTACTTAAAGCGTATTCGAGAAATTTGCGATCGTCATCAACTCTTATTAATTTTTGATGAAGTGATTACAGGATTTGGTCGAACTGGAAATATGTTTGCATCAACTACGTTTGACGTTATTCCAGATATGATTTTGTTTGCCAAAACAGTTACTAATGGTGCCGCTCCCTTGGGAGGAGTCATTGTGAAACGCTCCATTCATGATGCTCTTATGAATGGTCCTCCTCATCTAGCTGAATTGATGCACGGCTACACCTGTTCCGGACATCCTCTCTCATGTGCGGCAGCGCTCGCAATGATTGATGTCATAGAGCAAGAAGGCCTCATTGATCAGGCCAATGCTTTAATTCCATATTTTGAAGATGCCGTTCATTCGCTAGCTGAGCTTGATAAAGTAGTCAGTGTTCGCAATTTTGGATTGGCAGCCGGCATTGAGTTGAGGGCAAAAGAGGGCGCTACTGGACAACGTGGTTTTCAGGCTCAGGCTTTAGCCTTCAAGCACGGCGTATTAACAAGAGCCCCAGGTGATACTCTTGTATTAGCGCCGCCCTTTATAACAACGCGAGCTCAAATTGATCAAATGATCGATGCCTTTAGAAAAGCGATTATTGAAACAGACTAAGTATTTCGGAGCAATACGCTATATCCAATCACAGAAATTACTGAATCGTAATAATGAAGTATTGTC
>CANIMS010000181.1 GCA_947468785.1 Betaproteobacteria bacterium | reverse complement strand
TGCAGGGTCAGCAGGAAGGTTAGAGGTGTTTAAAGGGATATCCACCAGCCTCGCAGAGGAAGGTGAGAAAGCAACCCAATAGGGATTGGGTATCGGGGTAGGTATCGTAACCTGGCAGACATCTCCGCCAGTGAGGGTAAAAGCCATATGGGGCTATTCTAGGGTGAATTCCCAAAGTCTGTTTAACCCTCTAAAATTACCTTATGAATAAACAAGTTCAAATCAACCCTCAAACTCAGCTTGCCAATTTAGGTGAGGAGCTCAATGTACCGTTTTTGAAGCTATTAGGTGTTCGTTTCCTCAGCGCAGAAATGGGTAAAGGCGAAATTCTATTAGCTCTTAAGCCAGAACATACCAATACTTGGGAAGTGGCTCATGGTGGAGTGTTACTAACCTTAATGGATGTTGCAATGGCAGTAGCCGCTAGATCCGCCGATCCTGCAGATCGAAGTGTGGTCACTATTGAACTAAAAAATAATTTTATGCAGGCAGCAAATGGAGTGCTTCGCGTTAAAGCAGATACAGTACGTCATACTGCGACGATGGCATTTTGCGAAGCTAAGTTATATAACGATCAAGGTGAAGTGTGCTGTATGGCTACAGGAACATTCAAATACATTAAGCGCTTAGTGTCTCGGGGCGCAGATGGCGAACGGGTAATTAACGAGGATCAACGATCCGTTTAGTTTTAGACGGATAGATTTGAACCAGGAGCAATGCTTAGAGCTCCAGTAATCACATCATGACCTACGGTTCCTGTCGCATCGAAGCGCCTCTCAACCATTTCAAAATGACCATCTTTGCGAATTCTTAAAACGGTGCTTGAGCGTGTTCCATAAGAAGGCGTCTTGATAAAAGCTGGGGAGAGGGCTTTTTCCCAATCCCGATTAACGCCCGTATTCGGTAGCTCATGATCACTTGCCACATGAGTGTCAGCTAGTAGCTTTAAATATGGGTCAGCATTTTTTAATTGGCCTTGATCCATTGCCAGCGCTTGTGCAAATGCAGCAACTCGATGATTTACTTTGGGCCATGGCGTATCTAACATTGCATTTGATAGACCATATACCCCTGGAGCTAGGGCTTGCTCTGGGAATACTTTTCGTGGCCGAATATTTTGTCCTACCATCATGCGATTACTAACCCAATGCATCTCCGCATTTTCAGGGTTACTGAGGTCGGCCATAAGTAAATTAAAGCCATTGTATTGTTGGAAGCGTTTTGCATTTCCATTAATAAAATCTTTTGGGCGCTCAGGATTGGTTAGATACATTAGAGAGAGCTCACCACGCGTTCTTGCATCAGGATTCTTCTCGCTAGGTGCTCTAACATTAGTGAGGGCTGCAAAACGTCCAGTCTTAGTAAAACCTAGCCATGTTCCTGGACTGCCCAACACATCAGCGCGATCACGGCCCGCTAATACGTGAGGATGCTCAGGCCACCAGCCCATCGCTTCAGTATCTCTCTCATAAAATTCATCACGATTGGCGGCCACCACCAGAGGATAGTCAGGATGTGATTTCCAGGCAAAAAGAATAAGGCACATAGCCGATCAAATTTCCAAAAGAGGGTAGGGCAATGTATCTATTTTTAACACAGGTCCATCGATACTACCAAGGTGTATTTCCCGATGCTCAAGCGCCTCTAATTTGCATTCAATCTGAAAATCAACCCGACCAGCAATTTGCGGGTTTGGGGCGGATAAAACAACCATACCAGCAGGTTGCATAGGGTCGTCTTTGTGGAAAAGCTCGACCCCTGGAGCAGAGAGTGCGGCATCGTAAGTTCCCTCCAGGTGGGCTAGCTGTAATCGACGCTTAATAACCCCACGATATTGACTACGAGCCACAATTTCTTGACCTGGGTAGCAGCCTTTTTTGAAATCTACTCCGGCTACAGACTCAAAATTAATCATTTGAGGGACGAACTGCTCTTGCGTAGCCAAAACTATTCTTGGGATAGCGCTGAGAACTTCCAAACTATTCCATTGCATCAGCATATTAGTGCTTTCATTCGAATTAGCATTTGACGATTTATGTGCAAGCAGAATGCGAGAATACGCTTCACCTCTAACCAACACATCTGGCAGATGAAGTCCAAAATCTTCTTCAGTGTTATTCAATTCTGGAATTTCATGTGTATTGCTATAGCATCCTGAAATAATCCATTGATCAGATACGTCTTGAATAGAGACCTTAGAGCGCAGGACAAACATAGATAGTCGTTTAGCAAAACTTGCGGCAATATCTTTAGATAAAAATAAGGCAAAAATTAAATCATCTGAATGAGTAGATTGATAGCTTGCAATCCAAGTGCTCGCCATTAGTCGACCCTTAGCATTGCAATATCCAGCCAGTCTCACAGATCCTGGAGTTTGAGCAATTGAAGGCGGGGTAGTGGGCTCGATACCCATTACCGTATTAGTCAGTTGGTTTTGTAAGAAAGATTTAGCATCCGAACCCTGGACCAATATCAAGCCCCATTGGGGTAGAGGGGTCAAGCCTGACAAACTAGTCTTGCCTGCTGTAGGGGTATTTTGAGAGGGAATTGTCATCACCCTTTTATCATAGCCTGATGAGCAGAAAAATTCAGAACAGAAATCTATTTGTCCGTAAAAAACCTCGATCCCCCAGAATTCTGAGTTTCCTCCTGGCTTTAATTGTTCTCTTATGCGTGATTTATGGCTCTATTTTTCTATGGCCAATCGTTCCGAATGAAGTCAACATCACGGATGCACCTGCCTATAAGGTAAAAATTAAGCCTCAATCGAGCTTAGCTAGTATTGCAGATCAGGTTAGGGAGCAGGGATTACGCTCAAATACCCTTTTCTTTCAATTTGGAGCGCGAGCCATCTTTGTGGGATCAAAACTAAAGCCAGGCACCTACCTTCTTCCGCCAGGAGCTAGTTTAGGTAAGGTTCTTCTCCAAATTGCAAGAGGCGATCGGGTAAGAGAAAGTATTGCGATTATTCCGGGCATGACAATTTGGCAGTTACGCAATCTGGTTGATGCGCATCCAGCATTAACTCACCAAACCAAAGGAATGAGTTCAAAGGAACTTTTGCAGGCTTTGAACTTAAGTTATCCAGGACTAGAAGGGCTGTTCTTGCCGGACACCTATATTTTTGACCCCGATGATTCAGATATCAACGTCTACCGCCGTGCAGCTCTGGCATTACAAAAAACACTGAATCAAGAGTGGGGGCAAAAAGACCCTCAAGTACCACTGCAATCCCCCTATGATTTACTTACCCTGGCATCGATTATTGAAAAAGAGACTGGTAGAGCTGGGGAGAGAGGCAAGATTGCTGCCGTCTTTCTTAATAGACTCAGAAAAGGCATGCCCCTTCAAACCGATCCTACCGTAATTTACGGAATAGGGCCCAAATTTGATGGAAATTTAAGGAAAGCGGATCTTCGCAAAGACAGTCCTTACAATACCTATATGCACAAAGGATTGCCACCCACCCCGATAGCAATGCCAAGTCGTGAATCGATTATTGCGGCAGCACATCCAGAGCAAACGAATTCCCTCTATTTTGTGGCTAAAGGTGATGGTAGCAGTCATTTTTCAATCACATTAGATGAGCATGAGAATGCCGTTGATCGTTATCAGCGCAAAGCTAGCCCTAAAACAAATCTTACTAAATAGATCATTTTCATGAGCTCTCTGTATCCTGGATATTTTGTAAGCTTTGAGGGCATAGATGGGGCTGGTAAGAGCACTCACATTGATGCTTTCAGCAAACTCTTACAGGAGCGATATCCAAGTAAAGAAGTAATCATGACAAGGGAGCCCGGTGGCACTCTGTTAGGTGAGCAATTAAGGAATTTATTGCTAGAGGCGCCTATGAATTTAGAAACCGAGGCCCTATTAATGTTTGCAGCACGTCGCGAACATCTCGCTCAAATTATTGAGCCAGCTCTCATGGCTGGAAAAATTGTGATTTCAGATCGTTTTACGGATGCGAGTTTTGCCTACCAGGGCGGAGGTCGCGGCTTAAGCCTTGGAAAGCTAAATGAATTAGAGGCTTGGGTTCAGGGCAGGGGAAACGGTTTACTACTAAAACCAAACTTGACTATTTTATTTGATTTACCAGGCTCTGTTGCTGAGGCGAGAAGGTCGAAGGTACGGGCGCCAGATAAATTTGAAAAAATGGATCTAGAATTTTTTGAGCGCG
>CANIMS010000180.1 GCA_947468785.1 Betaproteobacteria bacterium | reverse complement strand
GCCTTTGATCCAGCTGGCGTATTTGCCACTTCACGCCTTCCTTAAGTTCACCTATGCATACTCAACTCGCTCCTCAATATGAAAATACGCCTGATGGTCTTGAGGCAGCCCGCATTCTGGGTAAATGTGTTCACTGCGGTTTTTGTACGGCAACCTGTCCGACATATCAGGTGCTCGGTGATGAGCTAGATGGTCCTCGTGGTCGCATTTATCTCATCAAACAGATGGCAGAAGGCCAAGCCCCTACTGAAAAAACCCGCCTGCATTTAGACCGCTGTCTAACCTGCCGCAATTGCGAAAGCACCTGCCCAAGTGGAGTGCAGTATGGCAAATTAATTGATATTGGCCGTCAATGGGCAGAAGAAAATACGCCTGAGCGCCCTCTTGGTCAGCGCCTCACTCGCTGGGCACTAAAAGAAGGTCTTACTAAACCAGCTTTATTTAATTCTGCAATGGCTTTGGGTCGTCTGGTTCGCCCATTAATGCCCAGCAGCATTCAGCGCAAGATTCCTAAAATGAAGAATAAGGCGCATGCTGCATCCACTAATCCGCTTGCAAGACCAAGTAATACGCATACTCGCAAGATGCTCATTCTTGAAGGCTGTGTTCAACCAGGCATGTTGCCTAATATTAATTCTGCTACTGCGCGTGTCTTGGATGCATTGAAGATTCAACTGATTTCTGCGCCTAATGCAACTTGCTGTGGGGCTCTCCGTTTTCATCTGAACGACCAAGAAGGTGGCCTTACTAATGCCAAGCAGAATATTGATGCGTGGTGGCCCTTGGTTGAACAAGGGGTTGAGGCCATTGTGATGACGGCTTCAGGATGTGGCGTGATGGTTAAAGATTATGGCCACCTACTCGCAAGCGATCCTCAATACGCTGTAAAAGCCAAAACGATTTCTGAGCTAACGAAAGATATTTCGGAGATATTGCCAAACCTACAAGCTGAGCTGGTGCAGCTCATTGGGACGGATCCTAAACCAGGTGTGGTGTATCACCCACCTTGTACCTTGCAGCATGGTCAACAAATTCGGGGCAAAGTAGAAGGCTTGCTCAGTAGTATTGGCATTGGTGTTCGTCTCTGCGCTGATAGCCATCTATGCTGTGGCTCTGCCGGCACCTACTCCGTTACTCAGCCAGAACTTTCAGAGCAATTACGCAAGAATAAATTAGGGCACCTGCATACTGCCTGCGAAGAATTTGATGCAGAGGTCATTGTTTCTGGAAATATCGGCTGCATTGCGCACCTTCAGAGTGATGACAAACCTGTACTCCATTGGATTGAAATAGTGGATCAACTACTGAGCCAACAAGCTAAAGCCAGATGAATCCCATCATCATCAAACTCATGCAAGTGAGAGAGCGCATTGAGCTTGCTGCAATAGCTGCAAAACGAGAACCTGAAGATATTGCTCTCTTAGCAGTCAGTAAAACCTTTCCAGCAAGCGCGATTGAAGAAGCAATGCATGCTGGTCAATCTGCCTTTGGTGAGAACTATGTTCAAGAGGGTATTGAAAAAATCCAATTACTTGCCAAGCTGCGTCCTTGGCTTGAATGGCACTTTATAGGCCCACTCCAAAGCAATAAAACCCGAGACGTAGCCGAGCATTTTGATTGGGTTCATAGTGTAGATCGCCTCAAAATTGCTGAACGTCTTTCGGCTCAGCGTGGCGAATTTCCGAACCTTGCTGATTTACAGATTTGTATTCAAGTGAACGTTAGCGAGGAAGATAGTAAAAGCGGCATTCCCTTAAATGAAGCGCCAGCTCTGTGCAATGCGGTATCCAAACTCCCCAATGTTGTACTAAGAGGCTTAATGGCCATTCCAGCACCGAATGCTGACCCCGCATTACAGCGTCATGCTTTTGCGGCAGTTCGAGATTGCTTTGTAGGTATTCTGGCTGCGAATGCCTCTGAACCTGGATACCAATTTTTCGACACACTCTCAATGGGAATGTCTGATGACCTTGAGGCGGCCATTATGGAAGGTAGCACCATAGTGCGCGTTGGGAGCGCTATTTTTGGGAAGCGGGATAAAATTACTGCATGAGCTCAAAGATCAATTCCAATACCCACATTACTTTTATTGGTGGCGGCAATATGGGTCGCGCTCTCATGAGCGGCTTACTAGCAAATGGTTGCACAGCAGATCAAATTTCAGTGGTAGAAGCAAATACCACTACCGCACAAGCTCTTCAAAATGATTTCAAAGTACAAATCATTACTTCCCTAGATAAGATTGCCTTTGACTTTGCCAAAAATAATGTTGTAGTCATGGCTATCAAGCCGCAAGATTTCAATATCGTTGCAAAAGGTTTAGCGCCTAAGCTTCAACATGCATCTTCCCTAAGCCCATTGGTATTGAGTATTGCAGCAGGTATTCGCCTGGCTGATATGAGTCGATGGCTAGAGCAGAGTCGGTGTATTCGCGCTATGCCCAATACCCCTGCGCTGATTGGTAAAGGTATCACTGGTCTATTTGCTAAGGCTGATATCAGCCCGGAAGATCGCGCTCTAGCAGAAACCATTTGCAATGCTGTTGGACAATCGATCTGGGTATCTGATGAGAAGTTAATGGATGCCGTTACTGCAGTATCCGGGAGTGGACCGGCTTATGTATTTGCTTTCCTTGAAGCAATGCAATCAGCAAGCGAAAAATTAGGTTTAGATGCGCAATCTTCTAGAAAACTGGCATATGCCACTTTAGAGGGTGCAATACAGCTCGCTCAAAACTCTTCTGAACCCGCAAGCGTATTACGCGAACGTGTGACCTCTAAGGGCGGCACTACTGCTGCTGCCTTAGATGTATTAAACCAAGAAGACTGGCATGCTATTTTGGAGAAAGCGATTGCAGCGGCTAATGAGCGCGGCAAAGTGATGGGCGACGAATTGGGTAAGAACTAAGTTCAAGCTAATTTAAACTCAAACCCAAAACAATTCCTAGAAATAAAAATCCGCCTAGCCAGTTGTTGTGGCGAAATGCCAGGAAGCAATCCTCTCTTTTTCGAGAAGACACAAATTTCATATGGTAAATGGCACAAGCTAGTGCGGCAAACCAACCTACTAAGAAATAATTACTTAAGCCCGCGATATTGGCCACCCAAAGCTGACTGATCAATAAAATAGCATAGCTAAGTCCAATCGCAAGAACGTCATAGCGACCAAAGGTAATCGCAGAAGTTTTTAAACCTAATCGGATGTCATCGTCTCGATCAACCATCGCATAAGCGGTGTCATATGCAATAGCCCAAAAGATATTGCCAATAAATAATACCCAGGCTTCAAAAGGAATGAAATCCAAAATTGCAGCGTAAGCCATCGGAATTCCGAAACCAAATGCGATTCCAAGCACCGCTTGGGGCATTGCAAAAAATCGCTTAGTAAAAGGATAGACAAATGCAACGAGTAAAGCGAGAACAGATAGCTGCTTCGTAAAGCCATTTAAAGGCTGGATCAGCAGGAATGCTAATAAAGCCAGGAGTGCCGCCACACCAATTGCCTCTTTTCCTGAAATCTTGCCGCTCGTTACTGGGCGCGCTTGAGTTCTCAATACATGACGATCAAAGTCTCGATCTGCATAATCATTGATAGCGCAACCCGCGCTGCGCATCAAAAATGTTCCCACTGTAAAAATAATCAAGATGGAAAGATTGGGTGTACCACTACTTGCTAACCATAGCGCCCATAAGGTAGGCCATAAAAGTAATAGAGTACCAATCGGTTTATCTAACCTGATGAGGTAAGCGTAAGCGGTAAGGCGATCGATCAAAACCATAGCGTTATTATCACGCCTTTAGAAACTCAGCTCGCGATCCAAGCCAGCGCTCTAAATGTCGCTCAACGATATCGGCATGGTCAGCCAAAAGACGGTCTGCGGCCTGTTGGGCTAATTCAATCAGCCACGCATCCCTTTGTAAGTCTACAAAGCGGAGCATTGCGTCGCCGGATTGTTTGGCGCCCAAAAGTTCGCCGGGACCCCGGAGTGATAAATCACGCTCTGCAATCACAAAGCCATCGGAAATCTCTCGCAAAGTCTGTAAGCGTTCTTTTGCTGCCAGTGAGAGTGGCTCTGCATACATCAAAATACAAACCGAATCCGCTGAGCCTCGCCCGACGCGCCCCCGTAATTGATGAATTTGTGCATACCCAAAACGTTCTGCATGCTCAATCACCATGAGTGCCGCATT
>CANIMS010000179.1 GCA_947468785.1 Betaproteobacteria bacterium | reverse complement strand
ATAGCCTTGACTTCCGGTGGCAGTTTTACATTAATTGATGATTATGGCCATCACCCGGTGGAGATGGCAGCCACCTTAGCTGCTGCAAGAGGCGCGTTTCCAAACCGTCGTTTAGTGCTTGCATTCCAGCCTCATCGATTCACAAGAACGCGGGATTGTTTTGGCGAGTTTGTGCAAGTTCTGAGAAATTTTGATGCCTTGGTATTGACTGAAGTATATCCAGCAGGTGAGGCAAAAATTTCTGGTGCTGATGGTAAAAGCCTCATGAAGGCTGCCCTTGCAGATGATAAAGATTCAAAGGCTGCACTTAATTCTGCCGCTGTGATCTTTGCAGCAAATGTTGGCGAGATGCCTGAAAAGTTAAGTCAAGTTTTAAAAGATGGCGATGTCTTAATTACGATGGGTGCAGGTTCAATTTCTGCTTTGCCTTATACGCTGGTGGAGGCAAAGCATGTCTAAGCATTCGATGGATTGGGGTCAGCGCATTCAGGCGCAGCTAGCCAATTTAGATGTCAAATCTTTAGGCAGAGTCGGCGTTCTTTTGGGTGGGCGCTCTGGTGAGCGAGAAATTTCACTGATGTCTGGTAATGGTGTCTTGGAGGCATTGCGTGAAAAAGGTGTTGATGTGCAAGCCTTTGATACTGGTTTACGGTGTCCAACAGAATTGACCAGAGAAAAATTTGATAGGGTATTTATTGCGCTTCATGGCCGTTATGGTGAAGATGGAACTATTCAAGGTTTATTGGAATTACTCAATATTCCATATACCGGTAGTGGTGTCTTGGCTTCAGCTTTGGCGATTGACAAGATTGCAACTAAACAGATTTGGATCAGCAATGGTTTATCTACCCCTGAATTTGAAGAACTAACTGCAACTAGTGATTGGAATGCAGTAGTTAAAAAATTAGGTCTACCACTGATTGTGAAGCCTGCTCACGAAGGATCCTCACTTGGCTTAACCAAAGTGAAGTCTGTAGATGAGTTGCCTGCCGCCTATCAATTGGCAGCTGGACTCGATAAGAAAGTGATTGCCGAGACCTGCATTATTGGCGATGAATTAACCTGTCCTTTAGTTGGGCAGGGTGCTACAGCAGAAGCATTGCCTGTAATCAAAATCATTCCTCCGCAAGCCAATTATGACTTTCATAATAAGTATTTTTCAGATGAGACCCAATATCTCTGTCCTACAGGGCTTGCTCCTGAAGTAAATCAGCGAGTACAAGAGCTCGCTTTGGCTGCATACAAAGCACTTGCTTGTCGTACATGGGGTCGTGCCGACGTGATGCTAGATCAAAAAACTGGCATACCCTATTTGCTGGAAATGAATACTGCTCCAGGTATGACATCGCATTCATTAGTGCCTATGGCAGCAAAAGCAGCTGGTGTAGGTTATGCAGATTTAACCCTGTGGTTGCTGAGTCAAACTTTGGAACAAAAGGCGGGCTCTAAGGAATGAGTAATTTCATGGACCGGTTCGGTGAAATCTTCTCCATGCTGATGTCTCCGCTATGGAATCATCCAGGGCGGATGCAAAGTGTGAGTCGTTTCTTGATGCGTTGCTTTGCAGTGATGGTGGTTATTGGAATTTTGGTATGGCTTAGTCAGCGCCCCGTTTTTGCGCTGAAGCAAATTCAAATCGAACCTGTTGCTGGGCAAACTCTAAAACATATTAATAAGCCTATTGTGAAGCAGCAAGTACTTGCGACTGTTCAGGGAAATTTCTTTAGCGTGCGCTTGGAAGAGGTCAAGCGTGGATTTGAGAGTATGCCTTGGGTGCGCCACGCTAATGTCCGTCGAGTATGGCCAAATGGTTTGATTGTTAGCATTGAAGAGCAAAAGCCATTCGGCACTTGGGGTGGAGTAGATAGCCACACCTTAATGAATACTCACGGCGAGCTATTTGCAGGTCGAGTATCTGAAATTAGTGATGAAGTTCATCTGATTGATTTTTATGGACCAGCTGATGCTAGTAAAGAAGTCATGAGCCTTTATGACAAAGCTAGTGCTTGGTTTAAGCCATGGGGCGTAGAGGTAAAAAGTTTAGCGCTGACCGAGCGGTATGCCTGGCACGTGAAATTATCCAATGGCATGAAGGTGGAATTTGGGCGTGATGAAGAAAGCTCTGACAAGAATTTAACTGAAGAGCGAGTAGCACGGCTATTTAAGTATTGGCCACAAGTACAAGAGAAGTGGGGAAATCGCGTTGATGCGGTGGACTTACGCTATGCGAATGGGTTTGCAGTTCACCTAGCTGCTGCCAGTGTGAAAAAGAATGAAGTTGATGGAAAAAAAAGTGAGCAGAAGCAATGAGGAATTGGAATGAGTAAAGACAATCGCGATCTATTGGTCGGCTTAGACATTGGAACCTCTAAGGTAGTTGCCTTGGTAGCTGAACTAGCTCCGGATGGTCAATTCAATGTCGTTGGTGTTGGGCAGACTGCTTCTAAGGGCTTGAAGAAGGGTGTCGTTGTCAATATTGAGGCTACTGTTCAGTCTATCCAGAAGGCGCTAGAAGAGGCTGAGGTAATGGCTGACCGTCAGATTGTTCAGGTGTTCACTGGCATTGCCGGCAACCATATTGTGAGCTTTAACTCTAGTGGCATGGTGGCAATTCGCGATAAAGAAGTGGGCCAGGGTGATGTGGAGCGTGTTTTGGAAACTGCCAAAGCAATCAATATTCCAACAGATCAGCAGATTCTTCATATCTTGGTTCAAGAATTCATCATCGATGGCCAGGAAGATGTGCGCGAGCCGATTGGTATGAGTGGTCTGCGCTTAGAAGTGAAGGTGCATATTGTCACTGGTGCGGTGAGCGCTGCGCAAAATATTGTGAAGTGTGTGCGTCGCTGTGGCTTGGAAGTAAACGATTTAATTTTGCAGCCTTTGGCATCTAGCTTAGCTGTATTGACAGATGATGAGAAAGAGCTCGGCGTTGTCTTGGTGGATATTGGCGGAGGAACTACCGATATCGCAATTTATTGCCAAGGATCCATCCGTCATACCGCCGTGATTCCTATTGCTGGTGATCAAATTACCAATGACATTGCAATGGCATTGCGTACACCAACGATTGATGCGGAAGATTTAAAAATTGCTCATGGGATCGCGCGTCAAGAGATGGCTGATCCTACTGCCATGATTGATGTGCCTGGTGTAGGTGATCGTGAGCCTCGTCCAATGTCTAAACAAGCATTAGCTGCGGTAATTGAACCTCGCGTTGAAGAGTTATTTACCTTGGTCAGGGGCGTCGTTCGTGACTCTGGTTATGAAGATATGGTTTCCTCAGGAATTGTGCTGACTGGCGGTACTTCATTAATGCCTGGAATGGTGGAGTTAGCCGAACAAGTATTTTTAAGGCCTGCTCGTATTGGCACTCCTGAGTATCGCGGGCATTTACATGAAGTTTTAAGAAGCCCTAGATATGCAACCAGTATTGGTCTGTTGATGGAAGGTCAAGCGCAGTTATTGCGTGGTCGTCGTGTTTCTCAATCAGGCGCATTGCAGGGAGTGATCTCGCGCATGAAGGAATGGTTTGCAGGAAATTTTTAAGTTTTTCGTCGTCGTCAATGTAGTAAGTTAATTACCTAGGAGGGTATATGGAATTTGAAATGTTAGATCAAGATACTGCTGGCAAAACCATGATTAAAGTGGTTGGAGTTGGTGGCGCTGGCGGTAATGCCGTTCAGCATATGATCCGTCGCGGAGTGAGTGGCGTAGAGTTTATTTGCATGAACACCGATGCAGGCGCTTTACAGCGTTCAGATGCATCTGTGAATTTGCAACTGGGCTCTAGTGGATTGGGTGCCGGTGCAAAACCTGAGATTGGTGCCTCTTCGGCTATCGAAGCACGTGATCGTATAGCTGATGCATTGCAAGGGGCTCATATGGTATTTATTACTGCTGGTATGGGTGGCGGTACAGGTACTGGGGCTGCTCCGATCGTGGCACAGGTAGCAAAAGAAATGGGCATTCTTACTGTCGGCGTGATTAGCAAGCCATTTGACTTTGAGGGTGTGAAACGTTTAAAGGTAGCAGAGCAGGGCGCTTCTGAGCTTGAATCATATGTAGACTCTTTAATTGTGGTGCTAAATGAGAAGTTATTTGAAGTAATGGGCGAGGATGCTGAGTTTGATAAGGCCTTTGCTTGTGCAGATGACGTCTTGCATAACGCTGTTTCTGGTATTGCAGAAATCATCAATGTTCAAGGTTTAATTAACGTT
>CANIMS010000178.1 GCA_947468785.1 Betaproteobacteria bacterium | reverse complement strand
GCCATCTTTGAGAATACAGAGCCCTGTTACGCAATTGATATCTAGATAGTCCTGAAACGATAAGTTTTGGTCTTGAGATAAAAATCTTAAGTCAGATAAATCAATAAGGCGCTCTCTAATCGAACTAAGCTGAGGGGCTGCAGTAATGTCGCTACAAGGGAAGAACTGATCTAAATGACGAATCGTTGCGATCCGCTGCTCAAGATCTAATTTTCCTCCATATAAATCTTCTAAAGAACCAATGGCTTCTTCTGGATTGCGCTTATTCCAGCTTTGCATTCACTGCCTTTGCAATTTCCGCCCATTGCTTCGTTTCTTTTTCATACTGCGCAGTCCATTGACTTGGAGTGCCGCCTTTTTCAATCGGAATGGATCCGCCATTAATAATGCGCTCAATGACTTTAGGCTGATCCATAGCCTTCGTAAAAGCGGTATTGAGTCGGTTAACGATTGGTGTTGGTGTTCCCGCCGGAACAAAAACCGCATGCCAGCCCACAGCATCAAAGGCAATGCCTGACTCTACCAAGGTGGGCATATTAGGCAATACTGGTAATCGCTTTGGGCCCGTTACCGCCAAAGCTTTCAACTTTCCTTGTTGAACTAAGGGTAATGTTGAAACAGCGTCCAGAATGCCGATAGTGACATTGCCTGCGAGGATATCCGGGAGTGCCTTCATGCCGCCTGTATAGGGAATATGGGTCATCTTCACCTTACCTAGACGATTAATTGCCTCCCCAGCAAGATGGGCGGGGGTTGCGTTACCAAATGAGGCAAAAGTAACTTTATCCCCATCTTTTCTTGCGAGCTCTAATAGGTCATTGATGTTTTCCAACTTACTATCACTACGTGTAACGATGATGAGCGGAACAATTGCGAGCTGCCGAACACCTACAAAATCTTTTACTGGATCGTAGCCAGCTTTAGGCAATACTGCAGGTGCAATCACAAATCCAGCTGCTGCCATTAACAAGGTATAACCGTCTGCAGGTGACTTTGCTACATCTGCTGCAGCCACTGCGCCTCCAGCTCCTGGTTTATTCTCAATCAGAATGGATTGGCCTAAATCTGCCTGCAGACTTTCGGAGATCATCCGTGCTACAACATCCGTTCCGCCACCAGGGGCATTAGGAACTACTATTCGAATGGGTTTATTTGGATAGGGCTGGGCTATTGCTAGAGAAGTAGTAGCCACGCATCCAATGAGGCTCGCTCCAAAAATAAGTACTTGCAGGGATCTTTTCATCATTCACTTTCTATCTCAAGAAACTTACTTTATATTGATGGCATGCAGCCATACAATCCTTTGCACGACCCTTTGGTAGATTCTATACCAGGCACAAATCAAGAATACGCGCCCACCTATTGGGTGGCTAGCGCTGGCTTACCCCCACCTAATGATGGGCCCGTTCCTGGGGACATCCAAGCTGATGTAGTCATTGTTGGGTCTGGGGCAACCGGAATTGCAACCGCTCTGTATTTAGCTCAAGAGCATGGAATACAGGCAGTCATTCTTGAGGCCAACCAGACAGCCTGGGGTTGCTCTAGCAGAAATGGTGGCCAGGGACAAAATGCTAGCGGCCGTCTTAGTCGCTCCCAATGGATTGAGCGCTGGGGTTTAGATACTGCCAAAAAACTAGACGCCGAAATTCGGATGGGATTTGAGAATTTTTCCCAACTAACTACTGAGTTTGATTGTGAGGCAACTCCTGGTGGGCATTTATATGTGGCTCACAGGGCTGAAAAATTAGACTACCTACGTCATGAGGCAGAAGTTAAACGGAGTATCTTTGGATATAACCCGCAATTACTCACCAAAGCAGAAATTCAAGAACGCTATTGCGATGATCACGATGCTCATGGCGCACTGCTTGAAGAAGAGGGCATTGGCATTCATCCACTCAAATTTAACTTTGGCATGCTGAGAAAAGCGCAGGCCTTAGGCGTCAAAATTTATACCGGCAGCCCCGTACTAGAATCCAAAACTATCGACGGCCTCGAACACTTATATACACCCCATGGAGTAGTAAAGGCAAAACGGGTTGCATTCTGCACTGGCGGCTATACAGGACAAAATGTCAATGCCACTCTCAAAAATAAAATTCTTCCTGTGCTTTCAAATTCATTGGTAACAAGACCTCTAACGGATTCTGAACTCTCAGCAACTCAATTTCGCTCCCACGTCTTTCTGACTGATACACGAAAATTACGCTTTTATTACCGCTTATTAAAAGATAATCGCCTGCAGATTGGCAGCCGTAGCTCAATCCATGGAAACGATGCTAGCAATCCCAAGCATTACCAATTACTTCTGGACGGGCTAGCACGAAAATTTCCACCCTTGTCGGGCATTCAAGTTGATTATTCATGGTGGGGATGGGTGGATGTCAGCCACGATATGATGCCCCGTATTTTTAAGCCAAAGGCAGATAAAAATGTCTGGTATGCCGTAGGTTATGGGGGCAATGGCGTCTCCTTCTCAACCTGGGCAGGCAAACGATTGGCAGAAAGAGTTGCGGGTAAGGATCAATCAAATCCCGCTTTTAAACTGCCGATTTATTCCTCAGAACTAGAGTACCCAAACTTTTTCGGCAAGATTAAATCGGAGCTACTTGCCCCCTTCCGTCGCCTAGGTCAAGCCATTCTGTATCGGTGGTATTGGCTAAAAGATGAAGTCATATAAAAACCGTACATCTTTTTTCACTATTCAATACTGAGTGCTAAGGTGAAAAATAAAATTCAGAACTATCACCACCTAGAGAATTTAAAACTCCTAACCATAGGGCATTTAATTTCTTGTATGGGAAAGGATCAAATCTGCCGCTTGGATGATCAAATACCGAAGTCTGTACCATCACGATTTTTGACTCGGGTTGTACAAATATAAACTGGCCATGTATTCCCTGAAATGCGAATGTACGCGTTTTCATGGGGAATAGCCAAGTTTGATATCCATAACCGTAGTAATTGGTAGCATTCCTTGGTTTGAGCGCACTTGGCTGTAATGCAATATCGGTAGCCTCTTTTAAGTAATTTTGTGGGATGATTTCTTCAGCGTTTCTTTTGCCATCATTTGCCAATAAATTTCCCAAGCGAGCGTAATCTCTTAAGGCAGCATTAAACCCTCCCGCACCAGCCTCAACCCAATCGGTTGTAGACAAAAGCCAAAAGGCCTTATATTCAGCGCCCATAGGCTGCCATAACCATTCTTCCGTTAATTGAGCAATCGATTTTCCGGTTGCACGAATTAAAACTCTTCCGAGAATTTCAGTATTAATTGAGGCATAGTTAAATTTTGATCCCTGCTCATGCTCTCGCGCAGTTTTAGAATTCAAATATTCGACTACCTCTTGTGGCTTAGAACTATTTTTATTCGCGTATAAAACTCTCCCCCACTCCCAATTGTCGTCTCCAGGCGCCCAGGTATAAAGCTCTTTGAAGGAAACGCCCGAGGCCATACGCAAGAGATTTCGAATGGTCGTCTGTCCATAAGCTGATTGACTAATTTCAGGCCAATATTGAGATGCCTTATCGTCTAAAGAGGCAATTTGACCTTTTTGGTGAGCAATTCCAACCAATAGTGCAATCACTGTTTTTGCCATTGAAAAAGATCTTAAGGGCATGTTGGGCTTGCGATCATATTGATAACGCTCTAGAACGATTTCCCCATTTTTTAAAATAATGAGGCCAGTAGCCTTTGTATCAGCTAAATAGTCGTCCACAGAATTTGATGAGAAGTTCCACCGATACGTAATATCAGGAGGATTTTTCATCAGGGGTAATGGAGATGGATTTTTTGATGGTTGAACTTCTGCGACCTTGGAAGTCCAAAATTGTCCAGACCATGCACCAACTCTACACTCACGGGCTTGAAGTGGGTTAGGGCAACCACCAAAAGAATTAGCCTCTCCTAATGCGGCAGCATCAACTCCAGAACGATTCAATTTGACTTGTTCAGCAGCATTAATATTGCTGAGCCACAGCAATACAGAACATAACAGCCAAATGTTGGCTACTATTCTTTTAGAAAAATGAAATTCATCTTTCATCAGCAATTTTAGTTTTGATATTCCAAGTAAAAAGCAGTACTTAATTTACATAAATTGGCGTCTGCGGTTTATCTAACTTGTAATACTGAAGCTCTTTAGCATTGACATCTATTTTCTTTAAGTCAAAAGTATAAATATTGGTTGTCTCAAACATTTTGACGTTGTAAGTCATATTTTTATTGTCTGCT
>CANIMS010000177.1 GCA_947468785.1 Betaproteobacteria bacterium | reverse complement strand
CAAATGTCACGCCATTGCAGCAGTTGGATGCGCGTGAGGATTGGCAAATCATTGATCAAAGTCTTTTTGGGGCCGATTTACGCCTTCGCTTAATTCGGAATTAAAATCAATCCATGTTTACAGGAATCATCACTGCCGTTGGTCAAATTACAATCGCCCAAGAAAAGGGCGATGGCTTACATTTGGTAGTTGAAGTGCCAGCAGGCTATTTAGATGACGTAGTACTAGGCGATAGCATTGCTATTCAAGGTGCTTGCATGACGGCAACACAGTTTGAAGGCAATACCTTTGCTTTGGATATTTCACGTGAGTCTTTAAGCAAGACAGTGGGACTTGATCAAACTGGCCCCGTTAATTTAGAGAAGGCATTACGTTTAAATGATCGCCTTGGTGGTCACTTGGTGAGCGGCCATGTAGATGGTGTTGGTACAGTTTCTCACTTCTCACAAGTTGCATCGGATGCCTATGGTTCCTGGCTTTTGCGGATCGAAGCACCTAAGGCATTGGCTCCCTACCTGGCATATAAAGGATCGATTGTGGTTAACGGTGTTTCTTTGACTGTGAATAAAACAGAAGATACAGCGAGCGCATGCATAGTCGATATCAATATCATTCCGCACACTCTTGAAAATACGACTCTAGGAAAACTCAAGCAGGGCGACTTTGTGAACCTTGAGGTCGATTTGATTGCGCGTTATGTAGCGCGCATGATGAAATTTGATTAGTCCTAGTCTGTTTAGGCTCTTTAGACCCTACTTGCAATAGTCCCATTTTGGGACTATAATCATTGAATGAGGGTAATAGCCAAAAAGCACTTAATACAGTTTTGGATGGTTCATAAGAATGCAGAGCAAGCTTTAAGTGCTTGGTACAACGAAGCAATTAGTGCCACTTGGCAGTCTCCCCAGGATATAAAAAATCAGTATAGAAACGCTAGTTTTATTGGTAATAATCGTGTTGTATTTAATATCAAAGGTAATGATTACCGTTTAATAGTGGCAGTCGCATATCGAATTGGTGTGCTATATATAAAATTTATAGGAACTCATGCTGCTTATGACAGCATTGACGCAAAGACAGTGAAGATGGAGGGTATATGAAAGATTTAAGACCCATTCGTACCGAAGAAGAATATGAAGCAGCCCTGGCTGAGGCATCAGATTTTGTAGATCACGAACCATTGCCTGGTAGTAAAAAAGCAGATCGGTTTGAAATGTTGCTAATGTTGATTGAAGCTTATGAAGCTAAGCATTATTTTATAGCTCCACCCGATCCCATTGAAGCTATTAAGTTTCGAATGGAGCAAGCTGGTTTAACTCCTAAGGATTTGCAGCCAATGATTGGCGGATTAAATCGTGTTTATGAAATCCTCAATCGCAAACGCCCATTAACTTTAAAGATGATTTGGAAGTTACATTCAATGCTCGGAATACCAGCTCAAAGCTTAATTCAACAAGCAGATGAGTTACATGCAGCCTAATATCAGCTCATTCGATAACGAGTAGGATCGCTCAGATTGGCTTGTTTAAAGCCAATCTGCCTTAAGCGGCAAGATTCACATTCACCGCACGCCTCTCCTAAATCATTTGCTTGATAGCAAGAAACGGTTTGAGAGTAGTCCACTCCAAGAGTGCTTCCCAGTTCAATGATTTGAGCCTTACTCATATTGATGATTGGGGCATGTACACGAAAGCGATTCTCGTGGTTAATGGCTTCCACACCCGCTTTAGTGGCCAAATTAGCCATTTCTTCGAATGAGGCAACGTATTCTGGGCGACAGTCGGGGTATCCAGAGTAGTCAACGGCATTGGCGCCATAAAACACATCTAATCCGCCTAAGGATTCGGCCCAACCTAAGGCTAGTGAGAGCAAGATCGTATTGCGGGCTGGAACGTAGGTGACAGGAATCTCCTGGTCATTACCAGGCGTGATAGGTACCGCAATATCGGAATCCGTGAGGGCTGAACCACCAAAGCGGGTCAGATCTAAGTTCACCACCTCATGACGCACGACCCCCATCTTTTTAGCAATATGTTTTGCGGCAGCTAGCTCAGAAGAATGGCGTTGACCATAAGCTACTGATAGTGCATACGGTGCATAACCAAGATCTTTAGCTAAGGCAAGAATGGTGCTGGAATCGAGTCCACCTGAAAATAAGATGACTGCAGGCGCATCGGTTTTACGAGGAGCGAAATGAGAAAAAGCTGCAGACAACGAAGACATTGCGAATGTTTACTTCGTGGCAGCAATGAGCCGTTGCGCGTCTTTTGCAGTATCCGTATCAGGGTACTGGGCAACAATCTCAATAAAGGTTCTCTTGGCCGCTGCTTTATTGCCCATCTCTAATTGACAGTTTCCTAAGGTCAACATCGCAGCAGGAATGCGGGGATGGTTTGGGTAGCGTGCAATGAGCGATTGCAATTGCGTCATTGCTGCCTTGTAATCCTTGTTGGCATATTTACTATTACCACCCCAGAACATCGCTAGTGGAACATATGGACTTTTGGGGAACTTGGTAATGAATGCTGAAAATTCTGAGTCAGCTTTTTTGAGGTTTCCATTTTGAAACGCTTTTAAGGCATCGTCGTAAGCACTTTTTTCGGCGGGTTGAACTACGCCACTAATACCTTCAATCGTGATGGTGCGAGGTTCAAAATTGCCAAGACGACTATCGAGATCCTGGTAATACGTTTTTTGGCTCTTAGAAATATCTTCGCCTTGCTTCTCTATATTCTCAATCTTGCCGCGTAGTTCTGCATTTTCTGACTTGAGCTTATCAATCTGACTCTGTAGCTCAAGCTGTGCTGTGGCAACCGATTTACGTAGGTCTAATATGGCTTTGCGGGCGTCATCATCATTAAATAGCGCCCAGGCATTTGTTGAGGCGCAGCAGAAAAAGGCGGCAGCACTTAAACAAAACGCTCGTGAGAGCGTTTGTTTATTGAGGGTAGAAGCAATCAACATTAGTTCGTAATGTAAGCAATGTCTGCGCGGCGATTTTCTGCCCAAGCAGCTTCGTTATTGCCATCTGCTTTTGGCTTTTCTTTACCAAAGCTCACTGCTTCCATTTGATCATTCGATACGCCCAGTAAATTTAATGATTTACGAACAGCATCTGAACGACGTTGACCTAATGCTAAGTTGTACTCAGCTGTACCACGGTCATCGGTATTGCCTTGAATAATAATTTTTTGTTTTGGGTTCGCTTTGAGGTAACCCGCATGAGCAGACAACATTTTTTGATATTTAGTTTCCACTGTGTACTCATCAAGACCGAAGTAAACACTTTTCTCAAACAATGGGCTCTTAGGATCGTTCCATGGCTGTGAACCAAAGTTACTTTTTCCATCAGCAGAACCATCAACATCATCAAGTTTCACTCCGGATGAGCAAGCTACTAAAAGAGCTGTGGCTCCTAAGAGTGCAAAAGTGGCGGCGCGACGTGCGATTGAGATTGTCATTTGGGCTTCCTTTTTCCTACAAATTAGCAAATAAATTGGTTGATAGCCTATATTTTAACCCCCTAGAAGGGGAGAAGTCGCTAAATTGCCATAAACGTTAAAGCAAGACGCAGCTTCTATGCCTTCTAGCTAATCCATGAAAGGACCCCAGGATGGCTGGCGTACATCAGAACCTGGAATGCTTAAAACCTGTTTGGTGTTGCCGTCTACAGAGACTGCTGCTAAAACTCGCCTATTACCAAGCTTAGTTGAGTAGAGAACATACTTGCCATTGGCAGCAAAAGAAGGCGATTCATCACTTGTACCATCGGTCAGTGCCTGAGAGTCACCGGTCGCTAAATTCATGATGTAGAGACGGAAGGCGCCACCGACATTAGCGATATAGGCTAAATATTTGCCATCGGGCGAGATTCGTGGCGAGGTCACAAAGCCTTGCTTGAAGCTCACCCGCTTACCGCTCTCCACTTGTTCACCCTCTGAGCTCATGCGATAGATCTGAGGGTTGCCACCACGATCGCTTGTGAAATAAATAGAGCGACCGTCAGGAGAATATTGGGGTTCGGTATCAATAGTATTGCCACGAGTTAAACGCTGCAGGCCAGATCCATCGGCATTGATACTATAAATTTGGGTATTGCCATCTTTGGATAAAGAGATTGCGAGCTTCTTACCATCAGGTGACCATGCGGGCGCGCTGTTGTTACCCTTTTGATTCGAAAGAGCAATGCGTCGACCGGTTGCCAGCTCGTGAACATAAATCACTGGCTTGCGATCCTCAAAAGATACGTAAGCCACT
>CANIMS010000176.1 GCA_947468785.1 Betaproteobacteria bacterium | reverse complement strand
TGGAGTACGAAAAGCACGAATTGATTGCACGATATTAGTGCGCACACTACGTAACATTGCCGGCGGTCCGGCATCACGAACGGCCAAAGCGGCACGCCAAGAAGCTGTCACTTTTTTCCCCGAAACTTGATTTGCTGCATAGGTTTGTAAACGAGATAGACCGCCCTGAGCATAAATATTGGCAGCAGATGATTCGGTTTCTAAACGGTCATTGCTATCCCAACTTTCAGCGCGGCTATGTTCTTCGAAGCCGGCTGTATTGCTGTTTTCAGAGCGATTATTCATGATGGGTGCTAGGTTACCCTTAACACGCCATCAAATCAAGCCCAATTACAGTGCATTTTATATAAACCATTGATTTATATAAGAAAAATATATGTAAGTTACTACTAACTTACATATATTTTGAGCCTTAGGAAATGCCTCTTGCGTTACCTGCAGCCTCAACAACTGCCAAAGTAGTCACATTAACGATCCTGCGAACTGTGGCTGCAGGGGTCAGAATGTGAATAGGTTTAGCAACTCCAAGCAACAATGGCCCAATTGCGATGCCATTACCTGCTGCCGTCTTGAGAAGGTTATAAGAAATGTTGGCAGCATCAATATTTGGCATCACCAAAAGATTGGCATCACCCTTTAATGGGGAGCTGGTAACTGCACCGCCACGAATAGTGGCATCCAAAGCGCTATCGCCATGCATCTCTCCATCCACCTCTAAAGTGGGGTCTGCCTTTTGAATTAAAGCCAAGACTTCTCGCATCTTCACTGCTGAAGGGGCATTGCTAGATCCAAAGTTTGAATGTGAAAGTAGCGCAACTTTTGGCTCTAAACCCAGCTTACGCATTTCACTAGCGGCCATTAAGGTCAACTCCGCTAATTCCTCAGCTGTAGGATCGAGATTGATATGGGTATCCACTAAGAATACTTGACGGCCCGGAAGAATTAATCCTGACATAGCACCATATACATTTGCGCCAGGCTCATGACCAACAACTTCATCAATGTATTTCAGATGCGTAGCAGAATTGCTCACTGTGCCGCAAATCATGCCATCAGCCATACCTTTAGTGATCATGACGGAACCAATTAAGGTATTGCGGCGACGCATCTCCAGCTTCGCAAAAGATTCAGTTACACCTTTGCGCTCAGTCAAACCTAAATAGGTTTGCCAGAAATCGCGGTAACGCGGATCATTCTCTGGGTTAACGATTTCAAAGTCTTCGCCAGCCTTCATCCGCAAACCGAATTTAACAATACGATGTTCGATCACTGCAGGACGGCCAATCAAAATAGGTGTGGCTAAATGCTCATCGATAATAATTTGGACTGCACGTAAGACACGCTCATCTTCACCTTCTGCGAAAACAATCCGCTTCTGATTGGCGGGCACTCTCTTAGCAATACTAAAGAGGGGCTTCATCAAAGTACCAGAGTGGTATACGAATTGTTGCAGTTGATTACGATAAGCCTCAAAATCTTTGATGGGGCGCAAGGCCACGCCATCATCCATTGCCGCTTGTGCCACAGCAGGGGCAATCACCGTAATTAAACGCGGATCAAACGGTTTAGGAATGAGATATTCTGGGCCAAAAGAGAGATTCTCAATGCCATAAACCGAAGTCACTACCTCGCTTTGCTCGGCTTGAGCTAACTCAGCAACAGCCTTAACGGCAGCAACTTCCATGCCGCGCGTAATCGTAGTAGCCCCGACATCCAATGCGCCACGGAAGATAAATGGAAAACATAAAACGTTATTCACTTGGTTCGGATAGTCTGTGCGTCCAGTTGCCATCACCGCATCTGGACGAACTGCTTTGACTTCCTCCGGCAAAATCTCTGGAGTTGGATTTGCCAAAGCAAAGATCAATGGTTTATCAGCCATCTTCTTGACCATGTCTTGCTTAAGAACGCCGCCAGCAGAAAGCCCTAAGAAAATATCAGCGCCAGCAATCACATCATCCAAAGTGCGCAGATCAGTCTCTTGGCAAAATGGTTCCTTCTCAGGATCCATTAATTCTTTTCTGCCTTTATATGCCACACCAACCAGATCCGTTACCCAAATATTTTTCCGAGGAATTCCTAATTCAACCAAAAGATCTAAACATGCAAGTGCAGCTGCACCTGCTCCTGAGGTGACTAACTTCACATTACTTGCGTCTTTGCCAACGACTTTCAGGCCGTTCAAAATCGCAGCAGCCACAACAATCGCAGTGCCATGTTGATCATCATGAAAGACCGGAATCTTCATGCGTGCTCGCAACTTACGCTCTACGACGAAGCAGTCAGGCGCTTTAATATCTTCTAAGTTAATGCCCCCAAAAGTAGGTTCTAAGGATGCAATAATTTCTACTAACTTATCTGGGTCGTTTTCGTTCACTTCAATATCGAAAACATCAATGCCCGCAAACTTTTTGAAGAGCACTGCTTTGCCCTCCATCACTGGCTTACTTGCTAATGGGCCAATATTTCCCAAGCCCAGAACTGCAGTTCCATTGGTAATCACACCCACTAGATTTCCACGAGCAGTGTATTTAAAAGCATTCGCTGGATCTTTAACAATTTCTTCACAAGGTGCTGCAACACCTGGGGTATATGCCAGAGCTAAATCGCGCTGGTTCGTTAACTGCTTAGTAGGAGCAATCTCAATCTTTCCTGGGATTGGGAACTCGTGATATTGGAGGGCAGCCATTCTCAGGGCTGCAATTTGTTGCTCTCTATTATTTTCTTTGCTCATCAACTAACTCTTAGGTATAGACGTGTTTAAGCCCCCAATTCTATTCCTCTACGCCGTCCATCTGCCAACAGCCTAAAATGAGGTATGGCTTCTCAATCTGACCAAATTGGCGAATTTGACCTTATTCAACGTTTTTTTAAAACGGGTGCCGATGCTATGCATCCCAAGCCAGCTATTGGCCTAGGTATTGGTGATGACTGCGCCCTCATTCATCCAGCGTTAAATGAAGAAATTGCTATCACTACCGATATGCTGGTCGAAGGAAGGCACTTTTTTGTTGGCGCTGATCCCGAGCTACTAGGCTTTAAAGCCCTTGCAGTCAATCTTTCCGACCTTGCGGCGATGGGTGCAAGGCCTATTGGATTCACCTTAGCACTGGCTTTACCTAGCGCCAATCAACAGTGGCTAGAGGCCTTTAGCAAAGGCTTATTTTCAATTGCAAAACAATACTCATGCTCCTTGATAGGGGGTGATACCACCTCAGGCCCCCTGACGATCTCCATTACCGCCTTTGGCAGCTTGCCTACAGGAAAAGCCATTCGAAGATCAGGGGCTAAGCCAGGGGACGATATTTGGGTTTCAGGAACGCTTGGAGATGCCAGGCTGGCACTTGCAGCACTGCGTCATGAAATCGCACTTTCTGAGACGGATCTTCAGCAAATTGAGCATCGAATGCATCAACCTACTCCCAGAGTTGAATTGGGTATTCAATTGCGAGAAGTTGCGAGTGCCGCCTTAGATATATCAGACGGACTGCTTGGAGATTTGAAACATATTCTGGAGCAATCGCAAGTTGATGCACAAATCTTTTTGGATCGCTTACCCAAGTCTGGAATTCTATTGAAACAAAATAGCGCTATACAAAATCAATTTGCTGCATGCGGTGGGGATGACTATGAACTGTGCTTCACAGCAGGAAGCCATCAACGCGATGCTATTCATCGTATTAGCCAATCATTAGAATTGACGCTCACTCACATTGGTCAAATCACAGAAAAGAAAAATACAGCCGTCCAGATAGAATTATTTTCTGCAGATGGTAAGCGCTTGAGTGATACCGAAACAATGCCTTTACTTAAGTCTTTTGATCACTTTGCATCATGAGCCAAGTGCCGCTTTCCTCATCCGTTAATCCTAACTTCAAATGGGTTTTCCAAACTGCTGGACGGACCATTGCCTTTGGCTTTGGTAGCGGCTTAAGCCCCATTGCGCCTGGCACAGCCGGTACCCTTTGGGCTTGGGCAGCTTTTTTAGTTGGCGAATATTTTTTATCTACTGAAGATTTTCTATGGATTATTGGGGGTGGAATTTTATTGGGTTGCTGGATATGTGGTCAGGTTAGCGAAGAGCTTGGCAGAAAAGATTTCGGTGGAATTGTCTGGGATGAAATCATTGCCTTTTGGATTGTGCTGATTTTGATTATGCCCACCAATATTTGGATGCAAGCTTTTGCTTTCATACTCTTTCGTTTTTTTGATGCGGTCAAACCAGGTCCAATAGGGATGATTGATCGACACTTTAAAAATAATGAAAGC
>CANIMS010000175.1 GCA_947468785.1 Betaproteobacteria bacterium | reverse complement strand
GAATGATTATCATTCGCGCTCATTGAGGTCGCTTGAGAAGATGAATTGGGGTCAACCATGGTGACCCCATTATTTCATTCATCTTGATAAATTGCTTAAAAACCCGAGGTATCAACAGGGGCACCAGTTTTGGCAATGACCTCTTCCTTAGTCACGCCAGGAGCCAATTCAACCAAATTCAAACCGCCAGGGGTAACGTCCAAAACACAAAGATCAGTGATGATTTGACTAATTACACGTACACCAGTTAAAGGCAAGGTACATTTGGGCAGAATCTTCAGCTCTTCAGTGCCATCTTTTTTCTTGGCAACGTGCTCCATCAAAACAACGACATGTTTTACGCCAGCCACTAAGTCCATGGCGCCACCCATGCCCTTGACCATTTTTCCTGGAATCATCCAATTAGCGATATCGCCCTTCTCGCTCACTTGCATTGCACCTAAAAATGCAATATTGATTTTGCCTCCACGAATCATGCCGAACGCATCGGCCGATGAAAAAATAGAGGAGCCTGGCAAAGTGGTAATGGTTTGCTTGCCAGCATTAATCAAGTCAGCATCAATCGTATCTTCTGATGGATAAGGGCCAATACCTAACAAACCATTTTCTGATTGCAGCCAAACTTCGATTCCTTTTGGCACATGATTAGCTACTAGCGTGGGAATACCAATTCCCAGATTCACGTAATAACCGTCTTTTAACTCTTTAGCGGCTCTTGCCGCCATCTCATCTCTATTCCAAGGCATTTTGATTTTTCCTAAATTCTTTTGAATATTCTTATGGGGTGATTAATTGGCAGCTGAGATCGTGCGCTGTTCGATACGCTTCTCAGGGCTGCTGTTAATAACAAGGCGATGCACGAAGATGCCTGGAGTGTGAATATCGGCTGGGTCTAAGGTACCGTTCTCAACAATCTCTTCTACCTCTGCAACAGTAATCTTTCCTGCCATTGCAACTACTGGATTGAAATTTTGAGCAGTGTGACGATAAACCAAATTGCCTGAACGATCTGCCTTCCAAGCTTTCACAAGAGAAATATCAGTCACAATCGAGCGTTCCATGATGTATTTTTCGTCATCAAATTCTTTTACTTCTTTGCCTTCGGCCACCAATGTACCAACGCCTGTTTTGGTATAGAAGGCAGGGATGCCGCAACCACCAGCGCGCAATTTTTCCGCTAAGGTCCCTTGTGGAGTGAACTCTAACTCCAGCTCACCTGCAAGGTATTGACGCTCAAATTCTTTATTCTCACCCACATAAGATGCAACCATTTTCTTTACTTGACGAGAGTTCAACAAAATACCCAAGCCGAAACCATCAACACCAGCATTATTGGATACAGCAGTCAAATTTTGTGCGCCAAGTTGTTTTACTGCCTCGATTAAAGCCTCGGGAATCCCGCACAGACCAAAACCACCAACACCCAGTTTCTGTCCGTCTTTTAAGATATCCCTCAGAGCATCAACTGCTGATGGGTAGGTTTTATTCATAACATTTGTCCTAATATTGCTAAAAAGGGTAAAAAAGTAATCATAACGCCTCAGCCTCCAACCTGAGTTAGCCCTGGCACTAATTTGGTTTTTACGAGTTAGAACTAAACTAGTGCTGCTAAAAGCCTTATTTTTCGGAAAATCGGAGAAATTGAATGAATTCTGCACAGCTGTTGGAGCAATTTGGGCCCAGGGAGTCAATGGACTACGACCTCGTGATTGTGGGCGGAGGGCCAGCAGGCCTATCGGCAGCAATCAAAGCCAAACAGCTAGCGATCGAAAGCGGTAAAGAAATAAGTGTCTGCGTCCTCGAAAAAGGCTCAGAAATTGGCGCTCATATCTTGTCTGGCGCCGTCATGGACCCCAAAGCCCTTACAGAGTTATTTCCAAACTGGAAGGAATTAGGCGCCCCACTCGACACCCCTGTCACCCAAGATCAATTTTTATTCTTGACTGGAGAGAGCTCTTTTCAAGTACCCAATTGGATCTTGCCGCATTGCTTTAAAAATGAAGGCAACTTTATTGTGAGTCTTGCTAACGTCACTCGTTGGCTTGGACAACAAGCCGAAAGTCTAGGTGTAGAAATTTTCCCTGGCTTTCCTGCAGCAGAAATTTTATATAACGAACAAGGTGCCGTCTGTGGGGTTGTGACAGGCTCTATGGGCATCGATAAAGAAGGCAATCCCACTGATCAATTTCAGCTTGGTATGGAATTGCGCGCCAAGTACACCCTCTTTGCCGAAGGATCGCGCGGTCATCTAGGCAAACAATTGATTGCGCGTTTTGCTTTAGATAAAGATACTGATCCGCAGAGTTATGGCATTGGTATTAAAGAACTCTGGGAAGTTGAGCCTTCTAAGAGCAAGCCGGGCCTAGTAGTGCATACAGCAGGTTGGCCGCTTGAGAGCGACACCTATGGCGGCTCATTCCTTTATCACTTGGGCGATAACAAGGTTGCAGTTGGTCTTGTTGTTGGCCTCTCCTATAAAAATCCTTACCTTTCTCCTTTTGAAGAATTTCAGCGTTATAAATTACATCCCAAGATTCGAGATACTTTTGAGGGTGGAAAACGGATAGCTTACGGTGCACGCGCTCTCACTGCAGGCGGTCTCAATAGCTTACCTAAAACGGTTTTTCCTGGCGGTGCATTAATTGGGTGCGATGCAGGCTTTTTAAATGCATCTCGCATTAAGGGGAGCCATGCTGCAATCAAAACAGGAATGCTCGCAGCAGAAGCAGCAGTAACTGCCATTCATGAAAACCGCTCTGCTGATGTACTTGCTGCCTACCCTGCTGCTTTTGAAAATAGCTGGCTACATACCGAGTTAAATCAGGCTCGCAACTTTAAGCCTTGGATGTCCAAAGGACTCTACATGGGCACCTTGATGGTTGGCATCGAACAGAAGCTTCTGGGAGGCAATATGCCATGGACGATCCATGTAAAACATGCCGATCATGAGTGTTTAGAACCGGCCTCACAACATCAACCCATTGAATATCCAAAACCCGATGGCAAGATTACCTTTGACCGTCTCTCATCTGTTTTTATTTCCAATACGAACCATGCTGAGAATCAACCGATTCATCTCACGCTAAAGGACGCTTCAGTTCCCGTTGATCTTAATCTCAAAACCTATGCAGGACCTGAGCAGCGCTACTGCCCGGCGGGAGTGTATGAGTATGTAGAAAAAGATGGGGAAACACGTTTACAGATTAATTCGCAGAACTGCGTTCATTGCAAGACCTGTGATATCAAAGATCCTAGCCAAAATATTATTTGGATTACCCCTGAAGGAAGTGGTGGACCGAACTACGCATCAATGTAACGCCCCTTCACACCCCAGCATTCTTGCTGGGGTTTCTGATTCTGCAAGCTTCAACATTTCCGTTTATATTTAACCTTATGATGATCCTCCACACCATGCTCAGAGTCGGCAATTTGACTCGTTCAGTTGACTTTTACACCAAAGTACTCGGTATGAATTTACTTCGCAGTACCGAGCGCCCAGAACAAAAATATTCCCTTGCATTTGTCGGCTACGGCAAGGGCAATGCTGATGGACAGTCAGAAATTGAGCTGACCTATAACCATGGAGTTGATACTTATGAAATGGGTACCGCCTATGGTCATATCGCCATCAATGTGCCTGACGCATATGTAGCTTGTGAAAACATTAAAGCTGCTGGCGGCAATGTCACTCGTGAGGCGGGACCAGTTAAAGGTGGGGATACTATCATTGCTTTTGTTACCGACCCTGATGGCTACAAAATCGAACTCATACAACGTTAATGCATTGTGAGTGATGAGCATTTCCGTCTAGAAATTATTGAATCGCTTTCTGAAGTATCTGCTGCTGACTGGAACGCCCTCCTCACTCCTGATGCTAGCCCATTTCTAAAACACGAATTCTTAAGTACTCTAGAAGAAACTGTTTGTGTTGGTGGGAATACAGGCTGGCAAGTCGCTCATCTAGCCTTATATCGCTCTGCACAACTGATTGGGGCAATGCCCCTCTATTTGAAGCAACATTCTTATGGAGAATTTGTATTCGATTGGTCTTGGGCTCAAGCCTTTGAACAGCAAGGAATGCAGTACTACCCTAAAGCGCTCTGTGCTATTCCCTTTACCCCGGTTCAAGGTTCCAGAATCTTGTTTTCACCTGCAGAAGATGCGGCGCAGATCCAGAGAAAACTCATCGCCGGCCTTAAAACACTGGTTGTGCAAAATCATCTCTCATCGGCTCATATCTTATTTCCATTAGGAGAGCAAACCCAAGCCATGGTGGATCAAGGTTTTATGTTGCGAGATTCGGTGCAATTTCATTGGCACAACCAAAACTTTATCAATTTT
>CANIMS010000174.1 GCA_947468785.1 Betaproteobacteria bacterium | reverse complement strand
TTTTCATGGGAAATACTCTAATAGAAAAAGCTCCCATAAGGAGCTTTTATTTAGTTATTTTGGGGCGAACGACGGGGCTCGAACCCGCGACAACCAGAATCACAATCTGGGACTCTACCAACTGAGCTACGTCCGCCGTTGTAGAGGTGCCATTATAGCTTTTTGCTCTAAAACCTGTCAAAAACGCTGTTTTTGGCTACTTTTTTATACATTTTCAAATTCAAAAGCCGCCCAATCACCAAGGCATAGACTGGCATCGATGAAAAAGTCGGTAATGGCTGCTTTACTCTGAACCTTCGCTAAAGCGTGATGATCTGAGAGCCGCTGGCGCCAATAGCGTGATCCGGCCCTGCCATGCGGCAATCCCAAAATATGTCTTGTGAATGCGCCAATATAAAAAGGTTTATTTTTAGCTTTGCACTCATCAAACCAGGCATGCACTTGCTTTACTAGCGCTATCTGAATGCGATGCCACTCGGTTTCACTAAAGAGATAGCCTGCGGCTTCACCATTGGTATTGATCAGGTCATCCCAACCTAAAAGCAATGCAGGAAAATGATAGGCTGCCCTACCGACCATGAAGCCATCAAAATCATCCCAATGACCGGCAATTTGCTCATTCGTTTCTAAGCCGCCATTGAGAAGGACTTTTAAATTGGGAAATTGTTTTTGTGCATCTACTCTCAGTCTAGCGGCCACTTCATAACGCAGTGGTGGCTTACTACGATTTTCTTTTGGAGATAAGCCTTTGAGAACAGCATTACGAGCATGAATAGTTACCTGGCTTGCTCCCGCATCCGCTACTGCCAAGATGAAATCCAGTGCAAATTGATAATCCTTTTCTGAGCTGGCAGCATCCATTGAATCTAAGCCAAGGCGATGCTTAACTGAAATAGGAATATCGACTGCTTGTTTCATTACTTTGACACAATCTGCCACTAAATTGGGCTCAGCCATCAGGCATGCGCCAAATGCTCCCCGTTGAACACGTTCCGAGGGGCAGCCACAATTGAGATCAATCTCATCGTATGCCCATTGCTGCGCCAGCTCTGCTGCTTTAGCTAAATCACTTGGTTCAGATCCACCCAATTGCAATACCACTGTGTGTTGATCCTGTGAGTAATCTAAATGGCGAGGGACATCACCATGTATTAATGCACCTGTGGTGACCATCTCTGTATAAAGAACGGCTTCTTTAGTCAGAGTGCGATGAAATGAGCGGCAATGGCGATCAGTCCACTCCATCATGGGTGCTACGGCTAAGCGTTTCTTGGGGATCTTATTCATATACTTCTAGATTAGCTCTCATTGGACACTATTTTAAATGGAGAACTGAAAAAGAAAGGGCAACCAAAGTTGCCCCTATTTGCTGCGCATTTGGGATAAAGATTGCAAATTACTTACTCAATTTAGCAATCTTTGCCTCTAACTCAACCGCAAGATCCAAGGCACCCATATATCCAGATTTCAGATGCGCTGGTAGATCGGGATCACCCACCATCGAACCTAGAGTTTCTACCAGACTATAAACAATCCCTTTGGCTGCACTTGCCGGAATCGTACTATCAGATACCGCCTGATCAATATGATTGACCGCATCTAGAAAATAGTCATGCCCTGGCAATCCATTGGCATCTAAGGGTTCACTCATCGCATTTGATCCGCTTTATAGAAAAACTTTCTGGCATAAGCCAGAATTTCTTTATCACTAGGATGGTCTACCGTTTCGACACCAACAATATTGGCGGCGACCTTTGGATCATGATGATGTGCATGCTTAATGAGCTCAAGCTTCGCTGACCCTGGGCCTAGCACTAGGATTTCTTTAGATTCGTTGACACTATTAATAACAGAGTGTAAATATTTTTCATCCAACTGAAGTCTGCCACTCCCTACTACGCCAGCCTTCTGATGCAGATGCTGATGAGAAGACTTACTGCGAATGACTTCGGCCTCGCTGGCTGCTTCACTCAAAAACATAACATGGGCTTCTTGATGGTCAATCCAAATGACTGCGTGATTTAATGACATTGCTATCCTAGATTATTGATGGTCAAGCTTTCACCATACTCTCTTTTATAGAGAGAATCATCTCAATCATTGATTTAAATCAAAATATATCGAGATAGTTGCCCTCAAGTCTCACGCCCTAATGGCCCAGTGAAGTGCTTTACTTAAGCAATTTTCATTTGACTGATGAAGGCTCTAGATTGATGTGTAATGGGATCGTGGAAGGCGATTTCTTTTGCCAGTAACTGCAATGGTTTAGAGAGATCCAAGTCGTACTCTTGATATGGCGTGAGTATCGGGTAAATCTGATCATTTTTAATAGGGATATTGAGCGCATTCAGATGGCAGCGTAATTGATGTTTCTTACCGCTACCAGGGCTTAAGCGATATCTAGCCCAAGGTCTTGTATCCTCTATGAGCTCTATATAGGTATCCGAGTTGGGCTCACCACTCACTTCTTGCATCTGCAGAAAATGCTCTGACTCTTCAATGCGACTACGATATGTCATGGGAAGATTTTTTTGAAGGGCCTCAGAATACGGTGCAATTGCCTCATAGATTTTTTGAACTGCCCTATCCCGAAATAAATTCTGGTATTGAGCCCGCTCTTTTGGGTTGACGGAAAAAACCACCAGCCCTGCAGTATCTCGATCGATCCGATGAATCGGGCTCAGTGTCTGTATGCCTGTTTTTTTCTTTAGCCGGTTGAGCAAGGTCTGATGAAGATATAGGCCGCTTGGCGTCACAGGTAGGAAATGCGGTTTATCAGCTACCAAGATATGGTCATCTTGAAAAAGAATCACTTCTTCAAAAGGAATCTCGGGTTCTCTATTGAGGCGCCTGAAATACAGCAGATGAATGTTGACTTGGTACGGATCGGCAGGAGAAACTACATGACCGTCTAGAGTCATGATGAGGCCCTCTGTGAACCGCGCTTGCCACTCGCTTGCCTCAATATGGGGAAAGTTAGCTACAAAAAACTCTAGTAAATTAGTATGGCTTTGACCTGCAGGTAAATACACCCTCGAAGAAGAGATGCCCTCAGAATTCACTTTCATTTAATACACTCACGCAATATCTATAAAAGGATTATCTCGCAAATAACCCTGAGCCTCAGAAGCTTATGCTTCCATACTAGATAATTTTTCAGTTCTAAACAAAGGAATACCTTATTTCTGGGCTAGAATTGATCATGTAATCATTATAAAAATACTAACTTTTAGCTCACACTCATTCGAAAGGCTATATGAAAATATTACTACCAGTAGATGGCTCAAAATCCTCTCTCAATGCTGCAAAGTATGTTGCCAAGCTTGCTAAAGATCTCCGTAGCAAGTGCTCTGTCACCTTAGTGAGCATCCACGATGACATCGGTCTGGGCCATGTTAAACAATTTGTGGCTAAAAGCGTAGTGGATGACTACCTTAGAGAAGTCAGTGAAAAAGAACTTAAGCCTGCCCAAAAAACCTTAGATGCTGCTGGTGTTAAACACAATATGGTGATTAAGCGCGGCAATGTCTCTGAAGAAATCATCAATCTTGCTGCTAAAGAAAAGTTTGATTTAATCGTAATGGGATCAAAAGGTAGAACCGGCATCATTGATGCTTTGATGGGGTCTGTTGCGCAAAAGGTATCTGCAGGAGCAAAGCAAGCTGTTTTACTAGTCAAGTAAGACCTTAGCGTGAGCATACTGATACTACTGTTTGCTCCAGGCATATTTGCAATCTATTGGATTATTCGGATGCAAATATGCCTTTCCAGAATTCGCTACTTAGTCGATACCTATGGATTGAGTCGTAAAAAGCTACAGGCTCTAAAGTGCAAAGAAGTAAAAAAATTGCGAGAAAATATTGATCAGCTTAGAGCCCATAATGATGCTTATGGGCTCGAAAGCCTAGTGAGACCCTATCGTGCGTAATAACGCTCTTTAATCCAGAGAGCGATTGTTACCAAGCCAATCATAATTGGCACCTCTACCAAGGGCCCTATGACCGCTGCAAAAGCGGCTCCAGAGTTAATCCCAAATACCGCAATGGCAACTGCGATTGCCAATTCAAAATTATTACTAGATGCTGTAAATGACAAAGTGCAGCACCGCTTGTAATCAATTCCCATTTTTCCGGTGACCCAAAAGGTTAATAAGAACATCACCACAAAGAAAATCAGTAATGGGATTGCAATGGTCACTACATCCATGGGCAGGCTCAAGATTAAATTACCCTTAAGACTAAACATTACCAAGATGGTAAATAGCAAAGAAATTAAAGTGATTTTGCCAATGCGTGGCACAAAATGCTCGTGATACCACTCCTTAGAGACAAACTGAAGCATCACTA
>CANIMS010000173.1 GCA_947468785.1 Betaproteobacteria bacterium | reverse complement strand
GTAGAGGTTTAGATTGAATTTGATTTCAAATAAATTGACTAACTCATCGACTCTTGCTTTAACTGCTTCTTTAGACATTCCACTGCGTTTGAGTGGATAAGCAATATTGTCCCAAGAGCTCATCCATGGAAATAATGCATCTCGATAATTTTGAAATACATATCCAATCGTTGTTTTCTCTAGAGTTTTGCCATCGAACAGTACTTCTCCTGAGTCGATTGGCATTAATCCAGAGATCATATTAATCAGAGTTGATTTACCGCATCCGTTAGGACCAAAGATAGAAACAATTTTGCCTTTTGGGATATCTAAATTAAAGTTGTCATACAGTACCGCACCATTAAAGGATTTGTCTAAACCACGAATGGTGACGTGAGTACCAATTTCTGCTGGAAATTCAAGAACCGTGCTCATGCTTTGCCACCCCAGTGAACAATACGTTTTTCTGATAATAGGAATAAGAGATTTAATCCGTAACCTAGGGCGCCGGTAATTAAAATTGAGCTATACATTTCTTTGACGTTGAAAACTTGCTGAGCATCAATAATTCGATGACCAAGACCATTCTCTGAGCCAATAAACATCTCAGCCACAATCACAATGACTAGGGCCATAGAAATCCCCATTCTTAAGCCAACAAAGGTCTGTGGCAGGCTTTCCATGAGCAATACATCTTTAAAAATGTAGCGAGTTGGAATGCCCATAGTTTTGGCAGCATTAACACGGGTCTTTTTCGCATTCATCACACCGTAGGCGCTATTAAATAAAATGACCAGTACAGCTGCAAACGCTGCAATAGCAATCTTATTAATATCAGTAATTCCAAAGATCAGCATAAAAAGTGGAATCAGTGCTGATGAAGGCGTTGATCTAAAGAAGTCAATTAGAAATTCAACGCTACGGTAAATCTTTTCATTACTCCCTAAAATTACCCCTAGTGGCACTCCGACTACAGTTGCAATCCCAAAGGCATAAAAGGTGCGCTTGATCGTGGCAAATAGATCTACATAAATAGCGCCACTAATAAAAGAGTCACCCAAATAAGCCAAGGTTGCTCCTGGTGGAGGTAGTAAGATTGGCTTAGCCCATTTTGCTTCTAGTATCAGACTCCATAGCAGTAAAAGTGCTATGGGTCCAATCAGTGGAAGAAGCCGTTCTAGGTGTAATTTTCGAGACATAACTTTAGTTGCCGTAGATGAGTGGTTTAACGTCTACAACCTTGGTGAAGATCTTACGGTCAGTAAATACATCAAAGTATTTTTGGAAGTAAGCAATATCACCGGGTTTAAATTCATTGAACATGACAAAGTTTGCTAAAGGCACTTCTTTTACAACCGCTTCTTCAATCGCCGTAAAGCCGTCGAGAGACTTTCTGGATTCCTCTGGATTCTTACGGACAAAATCAACGCCTTTGGCATAAGCAGCAAGATATTTTTTGACATCATTAGGACGCTCTTTAATGAGCGTAGTAGTGAGTGATGCTGATCCGCCAAACCAAGGAGCCATTGCATCGCCCAACATGTATTTAGAGATCACACCAGCCTCTAATACGCGGGAAACACCTTTGACTTTTCCAATCGTCCCTGAAGGCTCTAGTGTGTAGACGGCATCAATTTGCCCAGCTGCTAATGCAGGAATATGCTGCCCCACAGGCAACTCAATGGGCTGCACATTAGTTAGACCATTTTTTTCAAGAATGATTTTGGCGAGCGTCACATTCTGAATTCCAGGGCCACAACCAAACTTCACATCTTTTGGCAGGTCTTTAATAGCTTGAACTTTGCTACCCAGTGGAACTAAAACTTCATCTAATACGAACTTCGCATTGGATGGGTTCGAGCAAATAATCTTAAATAAATTTGGTGAAGAGATTTCTGCAAGCGCTAGCGCTGCAGATGCGGTGCCGTTAGCCGAACCTTGAATACGTCCAGCAATCATGGCTTCCGCAATTTGATTGGGGCTAGCAAATTTGACGCCCTCAACATTTAATCCTACTTCTTTAAAGTATCCCTTTTCTAAGGCAACATAAAAGGGTAGACCGCTGGCAATTGGCCAATAACCAATCTGTATTTTGTCGTCTGCTGCTTTCGCTAGTGATGGCATCAAACTGACTGCTGCCCCTGCAACTCCTGCCTGTAGGACTTGACGGCGTCCGATGTTAAATATGCTCTTACTCATGCTGATGGCTCCTTTAGGTTAACTAACAACAATTGGTGTACTTGCTTGTATACAAGTTTGACCAATTGAAAAGAGGCATAAATAGCTTTATGCACTAATAAGTGGCTGAAATGCACGAACTACGATAGGCTATTGCACACAATAGGTGCATTACCCCATACGATTTGCCATCACTGCCAATTTTCTTTAGGGGGAGTAAATCTTACGGTATGGGTATTCTCAGTAAGGTCACCTTAGGCTTATGAGAAATGAATGTTCACTTTGAGTAAGTTATGCTTGCTTCAACAGAGTGATTAACTATGAAGGCCTCTAATGTCAAATGCTATGCAAACTAGTTCTCAGGCCAGTCTTTTGCCACCAGTAGAGTTAAGTGTAAAAAGTGGTGATTTACAAAAAGGGTCGCTGGCCTCCATTATGGTTGCTGCAACTGGGGTTGTATTTGGAGATATTGGAACCAGCCCCTTATATGCATTGCAGGAGTGCTTTAGTTCAAGTCACGGTATTCCATTTAGTCCAAACGCTATGTTTGGCGTGCTCTCTATGATCTTGTGGTCATTCATTATTGTTGTTTCATTGAAGTACGTTGTGCTTGTTATGCGCGCTGATAATAATGGTGAAGGTGGGATTTTGGCTCTCATGGCGCTAGCATTAAAAACAGTACCTAAAGGCTCAAAGCATGCCACCTTTATTATCATCATCGGCATTTTTGGGGCAAGTATGTTTTATGGCGATGCGATTATTACACCCGCTATCTCCGTCTTATCCGCAGTTGCGGGGCTTGAGGTGTTATCACCTAAGCTTGCAGATTACGTTATTCCAATTTCTCTCGCTATTCTTGTTGCACTTTTTCTGATTCAGAAAAAGGGAACGGGTATCGTTGGTAGTCTATTTGGACCCATCATGATCCTGTGGTTTCTGGTGATTGGTTTGATGGGCCTTTATCAATTAATCCAAAATCCGGCAATACTAGCCGCAGCTAGCCCATTGCATGCAATGGATTTCATGCTGGAGTACTCAGCGCAGGGATTTATAGTGCTTGGCGCCGTCTTTCTGGTGCTTACTGGTGCAGAGGCGCTGTATGCTGATATGGGCCAGTTTGGAGGGCGCTCTATTCGATTTGCTTGGTTCTTTTTAGTAATGCCATGTTTATTACTAAATTACTTTGGCCAGGGTGCGATGCTCTTACTAAATCCTTCTGCTGTTAGTAACCCCTTCTTCTTGATGGTCCCAAAGATATTTGTATTTCCTTTGGTGATATTGGCTACCGTGGCTACCGTCATTGCATCGCAAGCGGTCATTTCAGGCGCATTCTCTATGACTAGTCAGGCTATCCAGCTTGGCTTTATCCCACGTATGAGTATTCGTCACACATCGGATAATCAGATCGGTCAAATTTATATTCCGATGATTAATTGGATCTTATTTATCGTAGTAGTTGGTTTAGTTTTAACCTTCAAGTCGGCAGATAATTTGGCAGCGGCATATGGAATCGCGGTTACAACAACGATGATTGCTACAACGATTTTAGTGTGGTTAGTAATGCAATATTTTTGGAAGTGGAATCGAATATTGGTGGCCATATTCATCGGTCTCTTCTTGATTATTGACGCTACTTTTTTTATAGCAAATATTGCCAAAGTTGCTGATGGTGGATGGTTTCCTTTGCTTGTCGGCGGAGTTTGCTTTTTCTTTTTTATGACTTGGTATCAGGGTAAAAAAATTATAGAAAATATTGTGAAAAAAGATGGAGTCAAGTTAGATGCCTTTGTGACCTCGCTACTCCAAAATCCACCCATTCAGGTCCCAGGCACAGCAGTCTATTTAAATTCTCATATTGACCATGTACCTATTGCATTTACAGATAACATTAAACATAACCACGTTATCCATGAGCGAATAATCTTTTTAAATATTGTGACCTGGGATGTCCCTTATGTTCGGGATAATGAACGTATTACGGATAGAGCGTTAGGCAACAATATCTATTTAGTAAGAGCGGTATTTGGATTTAATGAATCTCCAGATATGCAAGAAATTCTGAAATTGATTGCTTTAAAGCTGGAGTTGCAATTTGAGTTATCGGAAACCTCATTTTTTGTCTCTCGAGATGCTATTTCTCCTGAGGAGCTATCTGGTATGTCGCACTGGAGAGAGCTTATTTTTAGCTGGAT